>JAUVRV010000041.1 GCA_030597435.1 Gemmatimonadales bacterium
AAAGCCCTTTGTGTCGTTGAACCACTTCACTGTACCGGTGGTACGCATCTACCGTACTCTCCCTATTCTGTAGAGCGGTCGGAGTCCGTCGCTGCCGTGCCTACCGACTACTCTTTGCTGCGCGGACACTCGAGCCCCGCTCTGGGCTGCCTTCACGAGCTACCTGCTACCCGTGTCAGCTACTGATCTGGACCCAAAAAAGAGGACCCGTATGCAAACCAGGTCCTCGATCAAGTCACCTGCTGCTGTTCCAAAAGGTAGCCGCATCGCCATGCCGTGTCAAAAGGCTCTAAGCGTCTATCAGTGAGTGGATTAGCGGGTACTGAACCGCTCTAGAAAGTCGCGCTCTTCTGTAGAGAGACTGCCGATTCCACTAGCACTGATCTTATCCAGGATCCGATCGAGTTCATCTTGGTTGACCGGGTGCATCCCGTCACGGTTGATCCGTTGCCAGCGCTTGACGTTCGCACTGTCACTGCCTGAAGTGCGACGTACCGGTGCTTGTGCCTTGGCTTTGAACCGCGCTGCCGGCGACCTGCGATCCCACCACTTGAGATAGAGAAAGCCGCCGAGGAAGCCACCCAAGTGGCCGAAGTGGGCTATGTTACCACCGCCCCCCGTGAATCCGAAATAGAGTGACGCGATCGTTACAATTATCACCAGCGCGCGAGCTTCTATCGGCAGCACTCCCCAGATGTAGATCTTCTCGCGAGGCCAGTAACGCGCGAACCCTAGAAGTACACCAAATACGGCCCCGGACGCACCCACAATGGGAATGGGCGAACGAGGTGTGACCGCGAACGATAAGATTGCTCCGACAATCCCGCTCACGAAGTAGAGCGACAAGAATTGGCGTCCTCCAAGACGGTCCTCCAGTCTGGGGCCGAAGAAGAACAGCGCCAGCATGTTGAAGGCTAGGTGCCAGATCCCGGCGTGGAGAAACGTGTACGTTACAACGGTCCATGGTCTCACTACGATCAACGCCGGGATGAACGCGAAGATTAGCCAGGGAAGGATTCGAAGAACCCCGGTCAGCAAGTATGCGATGCCGTTGATCAACAGCAAGCGTTTAACCCAAGGAGTCATGGCACGAAGGCTAGGCTGATAGATGACTCGGCGCCAGGGATTGATTCAAACCGAACACGGCGTGTACGGCAAGGATCATATTGGCGCAGAGGCGACCTGTGTGACCGTCACCCGAGGGGATGGATGCCCCCCCGGGTGAATGGGCGGCGCTTCTATTGTTCGCCGGTGGCCTGAAGTCTGGACGGTGGGCCGTCGCCGGCCGCGATGTGACAACCAGCGCAGGTAGACAACAGCTCTCCGTAGACGACGGCGCGTGCGGCGGGATCGGCCGCCGCGGCTGCCTGGGCGCCGAGTTCGTGTACCCGAAGACCCAAGGTGCGTGTCTCCTCGGAGCCGCCCTGTATCGGTGACTCATCCAAACCCTGTGCACCTTGCTGCCACGACTCGTCCGACGGTCCCACCAACCCCTGCCACAGTTGTTCGAGGGCCCAGGAGTGGCGCATCATGTGCCCAGTGACACCCGTCTCCTCCGGCTGTGGCATAAAGGCGAATGCTGTTCCCTGACCTACCGCCGCGTGACAAGCACCGCACGAGAGTGCCATCTCACCCGTTGCAACCGCGGCAGTGGAGATATCGGTCGCCTCTTCGGCCGTCTTGGCGGCTGCCTGCATATCGGTCACAAACGGTTCCCAATCGCCGGGAAGGTCCTCGGCTGGTTCGTGGGAGGCCAGCCACCCGGCGGGTTGCTTCACGGCTGCCAGGTCACCGGCAATGACGGCAGTCTGGACGGCGTCTACCTGTTCGAAGTGCTGTTCCATGTGGTCGGCGGCGGTTTCGGGCTCTCCACACGCCAGAAACGCCACCATCGCGAATGCGGCGGTGGCACGCACGACAGAGGGTGTTTGGGTGTGCATAGGTGTCTCCTTGAAGGGGTACCGCGGGCCGGTGTCAGCCGGTCATCCGTTAAGTTGCCCTTCCGGCGAGTCCCGTCAACCAGTAACGAGAGTCGAGTGGGCCATCAACTCATCGCGGTGGGGGTCGCAACCGGTTACGCAGGATCAGCCGAGCGCATGTGTTCCACCGCAACAGCGCCTCATCGTCTCCGGGCTCGCTCATTGACTCGGCCTGCTCGTACCAGTCCATGGCCTCCCGCAGCAGATCGAACACGACTGGTCCCGAACCGAGTGTGCCGTGCGTCAGCATTTCCTTTGCCTTACGCTCACAAATGATACCGGAGTAGTACGCCCTCGAATAGCTGCTCTCCAAACGAGACAATAACTCTCGGGGTTCGCTCTCCTCAACGCCGCCCTCTTCTCCGAATTGCTCGGTGAGACTGAGAATGAGTAACACGAGGGCCCTCTGGTTCTCTTCATCAATGGCGAGTATGTCGCGACAGATGCTCTCGGCTTCCCAGGGCTCGCTCAGCAAGCGAAGACGTTCTGCCTTTGCGAGCGCTGGTTCTATTCCTTCTCGAGAGAGTGGCTTGAATTCGAACATGGGGGTCGTCCTCAGGCATGACGGGAGATCAGGCGCGCGCCTATCTGCCGGAAGCGAGAAGGATAGAGCGCAAGGCCCGATATGCAGAACAGAAAAAGACGACCGCCGCCGGCGTTGCCCTTGTATTGGGAGTCACCGGTGGCGGTCGTACGAGCGCTGGCAGCTAGTGCTCTGCTTCCGATGTGTCTTCTTGCCAGCCTTCGGGCTTGGGCTGTACGTAGGCCCGCAAGATTATCGGGAGCGGCTCCTCGGGTACGAACTCGCGTCTGCCCCGGTCGCGTGTCGGTAGTTCGTGAATTGCCTCTGCCACATCCATGCCCTCGATCACCGTACCGAACACCGCCCAACCCCACTTCTCTTCATCGGTGTCCAGCATCGGGTTGTCTTCTATGTTGATGAAGAACTCCGATTTCGCGCTGTTGGGATCGGCGGCGTGAGCCATGGCAACCGTGCCGCGGACGTTCTTCAGCCCATTGCCACCCTCGTTGTCGAGGAATGCGGTCGGGCTCAAACGTCGCGCGTAGGTAGAATCAAGCATTCCTGCTTGAATCACTGCAGGTTGTCCCAGTATCCGATGGAAGAACAACCCGTCATAGAACTTCATCCGTTCTATGTGCGTGAGGAAATTCGCCACCGATTTGGGGGCGTTCTCCCGGTCCAACTGCAGCACGATGTTTCCCATCGTCGTCTCAAGTACGACGATCGGGCTGGGATCCTCAGCGGAGTCATACGTAGAAGTTGGATCTTCCGTTGCAGCGGCCTCTTCTTCGCCGCCCCCTGTCTCGACAGCGCATCCTACAGCAAACAAGGCCAATATGATCGGCAGGCCGATAATCTTACGAGCAAACACGTTGGGTCTCCTTTCTCGATCCGGGCGCGTCAACGTCGTCGAATGGTGTGAGAACGCTGTGTCCTAACCAAACCAGACCCCAGCGACTGCCGCTTCCGAGACGGAATCCGCTGGCGGGGGTGGTGCGCCCTAGACCTGTATTATATCACTACGCCTGCTTGTCGCTAGACGTCAAAATGACCCGTCTGCTATTACCTTTGGCAGGCCGGCGCTGAGGTGCATTAGCACGTCGTAGACCGAGATTTCGGCACGCTCTGCCACTGTATTGGGGTGTACCTCTGGCGAATCCGGCCCCAGCAGGGTGGCCACGTCGCCGACTTGTACGGTCGCTTCCGGTCCCAACTCCAGTATGGTGTGACTGGCGCTCACGGCGCCGATCACAGGGTACGTCCGGTCACCGACCAGCACCTCGCAGCCGTTCACAGCTTCTCGGGGATAACCATCGGCGTGACCGACCGGCAGGGTCGCGATCCAAGTCGGCCGTTCCGCGACGTAATTGCGGCCGTAGCTCACGCTGTCACCCGGTTCGAGTCGCTCCACCCGTACCACCCTGGCCCGGAGACGAAATGCCGGTCGCAGCTCGGCTCGCCCGGCTTCCTGGGCTCCGGCCGGGTGCGCTCCGTACAGGACCAAACCCGGCCGCACCATATCCAGGAAGCATTCCGGTCTGTGATACAACGCGTGAGACGAGGCCAGGTGCAGTGAGCCGAGATCCAACCCCCGCCGCTCCGCCTGGTGGGCAACGTCGAGTAGACGGCGAAGTTGCTCGGGGTCGAAGTCGTCTGCCTCGGTGAGGCCAGAGAATGTTCCCTTGACACGCACACGGTCCAACCGTGCGATCTGTTCGATCCACGGTACGGCTCTCTCGTAGCCCAGGCCGAGCCGTGACATGCCGGTGTCCAAGTAGAGATGCACCGATATTTCGCGATCAGTGCGCTGCGCGACTAGCGGAAGAACTCGGATCGCTTCGTCTGTGAATGGTGCCAACGAAATGCCATGCTCCGCGAGTCCGCCACCGATCTCTTCGTCAAAGTGACCCATCAACAGTATCGGTTTGGTGACTCCGGCAGCACGCAGTGCCAGAGCCTGATCCACTTTGACCACGGCTAGTTCTACGATCTCATCGCAGCGATCGAGAATCGGGCCTACGGTGGTCAGGCCGAGTCCATAGGCGTTGTTCTTGACTACCGCCAATATCGGCCGATTGCCCACGCGTGCGGCAATCGCTCGCACGTTGTGTTGGATGGCGAGTGAGTCGACTTCGATCCATGGCTCGAACCGATTGCCCTCCACTCGTACTGAGTTTGGTCGGGTTGGTAGTGCAGTTGCCGTAGTTGGAACGGCAAGAGCGGCGGCTGACACGGTGATAAAATCGCGACGTGAAATGCTCATGCTGACCCCCAAGCTTCTGCCGTGGAGAAACTGCAATCGAGGGAATTTCCCAACGTTTTCGACCCCAAGGTAGGGAATCTAAGTGGTTTGGCGACACAACGTTACCTTCTCGGTGCGTGTCTTACCCTTTCGTGAGTGTGTAACTCGGATGTAAATTTACATACCGGTTGCGACTGGTTGTTGATGACGTTCATGGGGCTGTGTGTCGCAACCAACGCTACATCACGCTTAGTACCGCAGCTACATCGCCGAATTGTATGGTCCCGTCCTCGCCGTGCGGGACACTCGGAAATAAATGTTCCAACTGCACATTGCAGGAAGCGTAACGGCTATAGAGTCACACAGAACTCGATAGACAACTATCGCCTAGAGCGAATAATGCCGGAGAAGGAGGTCTCCTATCGCGCACACTGACGCACGCCAGTTTCGGGTCTACACGCGGAAGGACATAGACCAAATCCCACAGCTCCGGCAATTGTCGTTGACGGAGCGCACGGCGATGAAGGCCGTTGCATCCGTCCTTCCGTTTCGGGTCAACAACTACGTAGTCGAAGACCTCATCGACTGGGCCAACATACCTGACGATCCCATGTATCAGCTCACGTTTCCGCAGCCGGAGATGTTGAGATTGCCTGACTACGCTCGGATGTTGGGATTGGTTAGACGGGGTGCGTCGAAGGCCGAGATCAAGGCTGCAGCCAGACGAATCCAGTTCACACTCAACCCGCACCCAGCGGGCCAGATGGAACTCAATGTTCCACGAGTGGGCAACACGTTGGCACCAGGCATACAACACAAGTACCGCGAGACGGTGTTGTTCTTCCCGGCTGCAGGTCAAACCTGTCACTCGTACTGCACCTATTGTTTCCGTTGGGCCCAGTTCGTTGGTATCGAGGAATTGAAGTTCGCGGGACGCGAATCCAAAGTGCTGGCAGATTACTTGAGAGAGCACCAGGAGGTCACCAGCGTGTTGATCACAGGTGGCGATCCGATGGTGATGAAGACCAAGGTGCTGCGGCGTTACATCGAACCGTTGTTGGATCCTTCACTGGAGCACATCGCCAGCATTCGCATCGGAACGAAAGCGCTTGCGTATTGGCCGTATCGGTTCGTCACTGACGATGACGCAGATGACCTGCAGCGTCTGTTCGAGCAGATACGTAACGCCGGTAAGCACATAGCGATCATGGGTCACTACAGCCATCCGCGTGAGCTGGAGACGGATGTGGCGCAGGAAGCGGTGAGGCGAGTCCAGAGTGCGGGTGCTACGGTGAGGTGCCAGGCGCCGCTCATCAAACATGTGAACGACTCTGCAGACCTGTGGGCAGACATGTGGAGGCGCCAGGTGCGACTTGGTGCCGTTCCCTATTACATGTTCGTTGAGCGTGACACAGGTCCCAAGAATTACTTCGAGGTTCCGCTCACACGTGCGTGGGAGATCTTCGTGGACGCCTACAAACAGGTGTCAGGGTTGGGACGCACGGTTCGAGGTCCGTCAATGTCGGCGACGCCAGGCAAGGTGCTGGTGTCCGGAGTTGCTACCGTGATGGGTGAGGAGGTCTTGGTGCTGCGATTCCTCCAAGCGCGGAACCCCGACTGGGTCGGCCGTCCCTTCTTCGCAAAGTACGATCCGACTGCTACCTGGCTCGACGATCTGGAGCCGGCATTCGGTGAGGCGGAGTTTTTCTTCGAGGAGGAGCACCGCGAACTCGACGACGTTCGCCGGCAACTCGAGGTTGTGGAGATTGAGGGTGCGGCGTTTGCGTAGCTAGTGACTAGTGAGAGGTGAGATTGATCAACGGCCTGGTGTTACCGGGCCGTTTTTCATTGCGGGAAAAGGGAAAAGGGAAGAGAAAAAAGGGAAGTCGAGTTATCCCCTTCTACTTGGACAGCAGAGACACGTAGGCTTTCCACGGTCCTATCGCATCGGCATACTGCTTGAGCATCACACGGCTGATTTGATTGATGTGTGCCAGATCGTGCACGGCCCAAGTTGCGAGGAGTTGCGCGAGAGTGACGCGCCCGAGTTCTGGATGCGTCCCGGTCAACTGTAGCTGCTCTTCGCTCAGGTCCAACTGGATCAGTTCCTCCAAGTTGCGGATGCGCTTGGCCTCGAATTCGTCGAGCAGCACCTCGATCGTCTTGTTCTCGTGCTTTTCGTAGAACGCGAAGCGGTCAAACGGCTCGAAGGCAACCGACTCACCGTGTTCCAGGATGATCTTGGTGCGTACGAACCAATCATCGTCCTCACAGTGGATTAGATGACCCAGCACGTCCGTTGGGCTGAAGGTGTCAGGTCCCTCATTGCAGGTCAGCCAGTGTTCCGGGAGGTCTTCCAGCCAGAACCGCAGCGTGTCCGGTGTACTGTCCAGAATCTTCCGGGTGTCGTTGAGTGAGAATTCCATTGTGGCTCCAACGGATGGAATCTGGTCCGGCTACTCCAGTCTCCAGAACTCAGACGTCAAACCGAGATCCTGCGAATACGTTGTGATTGCTCAAACTAAGTCCGTGAAGTCACCAATCACAAATCGTCGATCGCAAATCGTACCGGGCTCACCGCCACGTCGCGTACATGTCCGTCGTGACTTCGGCTATGAGATGCCGGACTAGGTCGCCGTACGCCTCTTTGGGATCCTGGGCAGAGAAGATGATCTGTGAGCCAGACAGGCCCAAGTCACCGACACTCTCCTTGGCGCGGGCCGTGTTGGTCCATAGAGTAGCGCCTACCTCCGTCTCCAGCATCCTGACCGTGAGCTGAACACTGACCGTCGCACCGACCCGAGGGAACTGCGATATGGAAGCCCGCGGGCTGATGTTCGACGCCTTCATGTGGCCCACGAAGACCGTGGCAACCCCGTACTCAGCGGCGATTGTCCTCAGAGCCTCGCGGTCGAGCTTCTCTCGTCCACATTGCTGTAACAATGCCTCGTAGTCGCCGAGTTCGACGACGGGGGTGCCGGGTTGGGCGTTGTGCAACTCGGCCAGGAACTGATCGGTAGCCATTTGGTCGAGGTCACCCTTGGCATTCTCCATCGTGAACGTCACAAGTCCAACTGCTGGGTATGGTTGGAGGTCCAGCCGCGGTGGAACCAGCACTCTCTTGGAGCAAGCTGGAGCAGCAACAAGGCTGAACAGAAGTGTGTAGATAGGGATCTTGATGTTCATACCGATCTCCTGGCTGGCGGCCACATGCAATTTGCCACACGGCTCCGACTCGAGCGCAGATCTACATCACACTTGATGGCGAGAACCGTGCCGCCGTTACGTGTTTGGTGTAAGCCATTGCAATAAATGCGTTTATGTGGTCTGGTGGCGGGCGTCGACAAATCTGATGTCATCATGTGAGGACAGTGCTCGGTGGCCCGGTTTCCCGGCCACCACCCAGCCGTCTAGTAATGGTCAGGTCCTTCCCCTCCTCAATCGGGGGTTGGTTGGGGTGGGCTAGGGCACCAGCACCGCTGCTCCCTCCAACCTCCCCTCCCTAAGATCCGCCAGAGCTTCGTTGGCTCGGTCGAGCGGGTATGTCACTACATGGGATCTCACAGGAACCTTCGGCGCCAGCGCCATGAACTCCTCGCCGTCCTTGCGAGTGAGGTTAGCCACGGAACAGACCGTCCGTTCCTTCCAGAGGATGTCGTAGGGGAATGCCGGTATCTCACTCATGTGGATTCCGGCGCATACCACGGTTCCACCAGGGGCGACCACGCGGAGAGCAGCGGGAACCAGGTGCCCCACCGGTGCAAATATGATTGCGGCGTCCAGCTCTTCGGGTGGATGCTCACTGGATGCACCGGCCCACTCCGCGCCCAGGTCTCGGGCGAAGGCCTGTGCGGCCGCGTCACCCTCGCGTGTAAAGGCAAACAGGCGTCGCCCCTGGTAACGCGCCACCTGCGCGATGATATGGGCTGCTGCTCCGAACCCGTATAGACCGAGACGCTCGGCGTCACCTGCTGCCACCAAGGACCGGTATCCGATGAGCCCGGCGCAGAGTAGTGGCGCGGCCTGGAGATCAGAGAAACCGTCCGGGATGGAAAAGGCAAACCGTTGATCTGCCACCGCGTACTCTGCGAAGCCACCGTTGATCTGGTAACCGGTGAAGCGGGCCTCGTCGCATAGATTCTCCCGGCCAGAATCGCAGTAGCGACAGTGCCCGCAGGTCCAGCCCAGCCACGGCACGCCGACCCTGTCGCCCAGTGTGAACCGGTCGACTCCGGGCCCCAGTTGCTCGATCCGGCCGACGATCTCGTGTCCCAACACCAGCGGTAGGACCGGCTCGGTCAGGTCACCGTCGTAGACGTGCAGGTCGGTACGGCACACGGCGCAGGCTGCTGTTCTGATAAGAACTTGGCCGGGCCCAGGACTCGGCCGGGGTATGTCTGCGAGTTCGAGCGACTCTCGCTGAGCCCGAAGTATCATTGCACGCACTTCACCCTCCCCTGCCCCGTTCGATGTCCCGCCGCTCTTTCTTGGTGGGTCTTCCCTTGGTCTTGAACGTCGGCGTTGGGATGGACCTGATCTGGGCGGCGATCCTCTCGCGGTTTTGCAGTGACTCTGCCGTCTCGTCGTATAGCTGTTGAGCTTGCTTGGCGGGACCGCGGCGCTCAGAGACGCCCCTGACGATGACCAGTTGTTCGAATGGCCCCTTCCGCATCCGCAGCTCGTCACCAATGTGGACCTGCTTGGCCCGCTTGGCCCGGTGGCCGTTCAGCTGGACCTTGCCACCCCCGATGGCCTCCACTGCCAGAGAGCGCGTCTTATAGAACCGCGCCGCCCAGAGCCACCGGTCCAGCCGAACCCCTTCTCTGCTCTCGGGATCAGTCATGCCTCTATAGTCCACGCATCGGGTGTCGTCGAGTCCGTATCTGATGACATTATCTAATATCAAACCGAGAGATTCGCAGGGCCTCGCATCGTTGGCCCCGTCTTAGGGTATGCAGCACCATAACTGTCTTTTCCGAAGGGCACCTCATGAAGCGCGCATTGTACCTCGCCCTGCTCCTCATCGCGGTCAACTCATGCGGCACAACTCCTGATCTCGATGCTGTCAGAGAGGCAATGGGCGCTATCAGTCTAGACGTGTTGGACCCGACGGTGAGGAGATTGTGGTTGCGGGGAGCTACGTCAGCATCTGGCGCTTGCAGGCAGATGGTAGTTGGAAGGTGGAGCTGGACATTGGGAACCCGGATGAGTGACCCGGTATCCCGGGACACCGGGTGGCCGGACAACCGTGGCCGGCCACGGGCTACTGATTACCGATCACTAGCGGGCAGCCACCGTTCCCCGTTTCCTGTTCCCCTTTCCCCTTTCCCCTTTTCAGCGCTCACCTCCCAGCGATCACTACTCTTCCCCCCAGCGTATCGTTATGCCGCTGAATCAACGTCCGCATATACGTGCCGATCCGATCCGCCCCCTCGAACCCTGCGGCCAGTGCGGCTTCCTGCTGCAGCTCCTCCGGTATGTCCGCGCTCTCGGCGTAGTGCTTGAGGTTGCGGTACACGCCGAGCGTGTATGAGTCCCACGCCGCTCCGCCGGCTCGTGTGAAGATCAGGTTCTGTGGCCGGTCGATGTACGCTAGATACTCGTTCTCCATCTCCCGCTGTTTGAACAACTCATCGCGCTTGCCAGGTAGAGCGAGGAACATCTCGACGTGGTAGTACGCTCCGTTGTTCAGTTTGGCACCAACCACGTCCCAACTGGGTCCCAGCACGTACAGCTCCTCACGCCAAGCGACGCGTTTGCCTAGTTCGTGCTGGAACTCGGCTTCGCTCATGCCCGATTGCGCTGCAGCCTCTGCTCGCCGCGCGGTGCGCTCCGGGCCGTAGTAATCCTTGAAGCTCGCCATGGGGAAGATCAGCAGCAGGTCCCAATGGTCACCCTGGCTATGCCGCATGATGAACGGCGCACCCTCACCACTTGCCTCGTACACCGCCGACCGGTCCTTGAACATCTCGATCAATTCCAGCAGGCTGCCCGGTCCCGCTCGGACGAGCAGGGTGCGATAGAGGTAGCTCGTGTCGGCCTGAACGGTGGGAATGGTGAGGGCGGCGGCGAGTAATAGGGCGTTCATGTTCTTCTCCGCGAGGGTCTGGACATGATGGTCTCATGGTGGACAGAGGGAATAATACGGGTGAACCGGGAAGAGGGAACGGGTCTCCGGCAATCATTAACGCTTCTTAACCGCGTTAATCCTTGCCCACGGCAACCATCACGGGTATCATCCAGTGCCTTAAAAACGCTCTCGCCATTGGAGAGACGATGCGTCGGGTTACGAATCTCTATCGCTCGTCGGTCGGCAAGAAGGTCCTCATGGCCGTCACGGGCGTCATTTTTATTCTCTTCGTTGTCGGGCACATGTACGGCAATCTCAAAGCCTTCTATGGTCCCGATGTATTCAATCACTATGCCGAGTTCCTGAGAGAGATGGGCTCGCCCCTGTTCATGCACGGGCAGCTCTTGTGGATCATTCGGATAGCTCTCCTCGTGGCAGTGTTCTTTCACGTGGTTCCCGCGATTCAGCTGTGGCTCAAGGGAAACAAAGCACGACCCGTGAAATACGCTCGCCGCCTCGAGATTGAGGAAACCACCATCGGCGCACGCACCCAGCGCTGGGGCGGGGTGCTCCTCTTTTTCTTCGTGATCATCCACCTGCTCCATCTCACTATCGGTTCACTCCATCCCGATTTCGTTCCGGGTGACGCCTACAACAACCTCGTTGTGGGTTTCCAGGAAACGCCTGTGGCGATCGGGTACATCGTGGTCATGGGGGCTCTCTGCCTCCATCTCTATCACGGTGTGTGGAGCAGCATGCAGACACTCGGCATCAGCCACCCACGATTCAACCGCTACCGCAGGCCAATAGCCGTGATTGTGGCCGCAGTTGTGTTCTTCGGTTTCATCACAGCCCCGGTCGGTGTAATGGCTGGGATACTGGTACTCAACTAGGTGGCGGAGGGCATCAGCATGCAATTGGATTCCAAAATCCCGTCCGGTCCGGTCCAGGACAAATGGGATAAGCACCGCTTCGAACTGAAGCTGGTCAATCCGGCCAACAAGCGGAAATACGACGTAATCGTGGTTGGGTCGGGACTCGCCGGAGCGTCGGCGGCGGCGTCGCTCGCCGAGTTGGGTTACAACGTCAAGTGTTTCTGTTTCC
>JAUVRV010000243.1 GCA_030597435.1 Gemmatimonadales bacterium
AGACCACCAGACATGGCCGGGTCGAAGCTGGTATGAAGCACGACACCCGGCTGGCCCTCCAGACGTCTCATCCAACGGTCGCGCAGATAGCGCAACCGAGCGATCTTGCGTTCCGCACCGATGCCGTTGTGAAACGTCAGAGCCTCTCCTATTGCGTTGTGGTTGGCTGCCGGATGTGTCCCAATCTCCTCGAACTTCCTGATGTTGTTGTTCATGGACTTTGGTGCAGCCATCAGGGGCCACAGTTTCTCGATCTTGTCGCGCTTGACGTAAAGAAAGCCTGTCCCATGCGGTGCCAAGAGCCACTTATGCAGTGACGTCCCATAGTAGTCACATTCGAGGTCATCGCGCTGGAACGGGAAATGGGCAAACGCGTGGGCTCCATCCACAATCGTTTCGATTCCCCGGTCTCGGGCCAGTTGGCAGATCTCCTTCACCGGAAAGATCTGTCCGGACAGATTCGTGACGTGACAAAACAGGATGACCTTGGTCCGCGGAGTAATGCCACTCTCGATTTGATCTGCCAGATACTGCATGCTAGGTGGTGGCGCCGGAAACGAGACCTTCTTCACCACGATGCCATCGCGCCGTACACGCTGATCCCAGGTCGTGAGCATGCGCGGGTAGTCTTGTCCCGTAGTGAGCACCTCGTCGCCCGGTTGTAGATCCAAGCCCATCTGGCAGATCTCGAGCGCTTCACTTGCGTTCCGCGTAATCGCCATCTCCTCGGTATCACAACCGAAGGCGCGCGCGAGCCGGATCCGCACACCCTCCACCTCCGGTTCGAGATGACTCCACATATGGTAGGATGTCGCCTGATTGGAGTAGTCCAGGTAACGCTTCATTGCGTCCTGAACCACCTTGGGGCTGGGACAGACGCCACCGTTGTTCAGGTGTATCAGGGTACGATTCACCGTGAACGCCTGTTGAATCGCAAACCAGAAATCCTCGTCTGCTGCCACCTCGTCCGGTGAGCGCCCATCTACCGAGGACGCTGCCGAGAGGATCTGCGCCAGGCCATCGTCTCGCAGTGCGGGTGGGGCAACAGCGGCCGCACCAACCACCGAATGCAGAAAACCGCGACGGTTCATCACGAGCGGCTCCTTGTTGTTGAGACTGGTGAGTTGCGTATTGGCCAGTGTGGTTCGGCTAGGACGGCAAGTCAAGGGGAGGCAGAGGAGGCAGGGGGGACAGAAGGGGCAGAAGGTCTCTTTCCCAAACTGCGAGACAGCAACAACGAGCCTACGATCGCGATTACCGCGAAAGAGAACCACTGGACGGCGTAGGACAGATGTGGGCCGTTTGTGAGTTCCGGCAACGGAACGGGGGTCAGATCGGCCGGGGCACCTGACGATTTGACGGTACGTCGCAGCACGAGGGGAAACAGCGGATAGGGATACACGTGCTGCAACTCTGTCGGATTGACGCCCCGGACGTAGCGTGGCCACCCCGGACTACCCGAGTCGCCCCCCTCCAACGATACCAGAACTCCCGTCACTCTCGCAGTGTCGGATTCTGCCAGTGCGTTCAGGTCAACGGTTCTCGCATCCGGCGAAAGAGCGATACCCCGCTCGACCAGGACCGCGCCGCCACCATGGAACCGAAGCGGCGTGACGACATGTACGGCAGGTACCCCGCTTCTGCTCCGAGCCACCACCACTATCTCACGCTCGAAGTCGAACACTCCGTCAGCTAGAGCCTTGCGGTACCGGAGTGAGTCTGAATCATGTTCGGTCGGAAGCTCAATTACAGGTAGCGAGAGTCTTGCTTCGGCCAAGGTGTTGATGTTTCGTCGCTGATCCAGCCGCTCAAGCTGCCAGACCCCGAGACGAATGCACACGGCCGCTGTCCCAAACGCAACGGCAAAGATGAGGTAACGTCTCAAACGCGCTCGCTCCGCCCGATAATCACCTGCGGTGACATGTTGAGGAACAACCCGGTCTCGACCACGCCAGGACGTTTTCCAACGGTGTCATACACAGCCTCGAGATCAGTTATCCCGCCAGGGAACCGGCAGTCGATGATGTAGTGACCCTCGTCCGTCACGTATGGATCTCCAGCCGCGTCCAACCGCAGTACCGGTTCTGCCCCGATTTCCCTCAGTGGAGCCTCGTGAGTCTTCCACCCGAAGCCGATCACCTCTACTGGGAGCGGAAAGGACTCTCCCAAACGAGTGACCAACTTGGACTCGTCGGCCACTATGAAGAGCTGGCGCGACGCCGTGGCCACGATCTTCTCCCAGAGCAGCGCGCCACCTCCGCCTTTGACGAGATTCCCCTCCGGGTCGATCTCATCGGCCCCATCTATGGTCAGATCGATCACCGGACGCTCGTTGAGTGTTGTGAGGGGTACGCCAACCGACTCAGCCAGATCACGCGTCTGGATCGATGTGGCAATGCCGACGATGTCGCTCAGTTCTCCGTGCTTCAGCTTTCTCCCAATGGCCTCGACGGCGAACTTGGCCGTGGATCCGGTACCCAGACCCACCACCATTCCCGACCGAACGTTCTCGACGGCCTGTTCCGCAGCACGGCGCTTCAGCTCCGCAACATCGGGCGCGTTTCCACTCACCGCGCCAGTACTCCCTTCAGGCGTGCTACGACGGCGTCAGCGATGAGACCATACTCCTCGAACAATCTCGGACCCGGTGCAGATGCTCCGAAGTGGTCCAACCCGACGATGTCCCCCTTTTCGCCAATCCAGCGATACCAGGGCATCGGATGTGCAGCCTCGACCGCGACACGAGCCGTCACTTCCGGTGGCAGAACCTGTTCCCGGTACTCGACCGGCTGGGCAGCGAAATACTCCATGCACGGCATGCTCACCACCCGAATCGCAATACCCTCCTTGCTCAGTCGCTCGCGAGCTTCGAGTGCGACACTCACCTCGGATCCGGTGGCAATGATGATCGCCGCAGGTTTCCCGCCATCGGCATCGGCCAGGACATACGCACCGCGCTCGAGCCCGGATGCCTCTGCGAACTGAGATCGGTCTATCGTGGGCACCTTCTGCCTGGTCAGCGACAGGGCTACCGGACCACCGCGATGCTTGATCACCGCCCGCCATGCTGCCACAGTTTCGTTCGCATCGGCCGGACGAATCACGGTCATGTTCGGGATGGCACGCAGAGTTGCCAGCATCTCGATCGGCTGGTGTGTGGGACCATCTTCGCCGACTCCGATGGAGTCGTGAGAGAAGACATATATGGTCTTCAATCCCATGATGGCTGCGAGTCTGATCGGCGGTTTCATGTAGTCGCAGAACACCAGAAACGTCGCGGCATAGGGAATGAACCCGCCGTACAGGGCCATTCCGTTTGCAACCGAGCCCATGGCGTGCTCGCGAATTCCGAAATAGACGTTGCGACCGGCGTAATTGTCACGACTCAAAGGCTCCCCGCCCCTGATCGCGGTCTTGTTTGACCCGGTGAGATCAGCCGAGCCTCCCACCAATTCCGGCAAGGCAGGTGCGATTGCATTGAGGGCCTGTCCCGATGCTGCCCGGGTTGCCATCGGTCCCGTTTCGCTATCGAAGGTTGGCAGCTGTTCATCCCAACCCTGCGGCAATTCACCGGCCATTCGACGACGCAACTCCTTGGCAGACTCTGGATGCTCTGCTTCGTAGGCCGCAAACTGCTGATCCCATTCCGCCTGCATGGCGGCACCCCGCGTAATGCACCGTCGCCAGTGGGCTAGCGCGTCGTCGGGGATTGTGAACGCTGCGTCGAACTCCCACCCCAGATTCTTCTTGGTGAGTCTGATCTCTTCCTCACCCAGCGGGGCACCATGGGAATCGGACGTGCCTTGTTTGTTGGGACTGCCGTAGGCTATCTGGGTGCGCACTATGATGAGCGACGGAGTACCCGAGGCCTTGGCCACGGAAACGGCCTGATCGATCGCCGCGATATCGTTGCCGTCTTCGACACGCCGCACATCCCAGCCATATGCCTCGAACCGCTGGGCGGTGTCGTCACTCATCACCAGACCTGTTGCGCCGTCGATCGTGATCTGGTTCTCGTCGTAGAAGCCGATCAACCGGCCCAGCTTCCAGTGCCCCGCCAGCGACGCGGCCTCGTGTGACACACCTTCCATCACGTCCCCGTCACTCGCCAGGAAGTAGGTCCAATGGTCAAATACGTCATGGCCCGGACGACCGAATTCGGCCGCAATACGCGCCTGTGCCAGTGCCAAGCCAACCGCATTGGCCAGACCTTGACCTAGCGGTCCTGTCGTGGTCTCAACGCCTGGTGTGGTGCCATACTCGGGGTGACCCGGTGTACGGCTGCCCCACTGGCGGAAATCCTTAATGTCGTCCAAGGACAGATCGTAGCCCGAGAGGTGCAGCGCGCTATAGAGCAACATCGAAGCATGACCGCACGAGAGAACGAAGCGATCCCGCGCCAGCCAATCCGGATTGGCCGGATTGTGGCGGAGATGCTTGGTCCAGAGTGTATATGTGATCGGTGCCAGCGCCATCGGTGCGCCCGGATGGCCTGAATTGGCCCGTTGGACGGCCTCCATTGACAGCACGCGGACGGTGTTGATACAGAGCTCATCGATGGTCTCTAAGCCCGTCGCAACAACCTCAGCCATATTCGGATTTCTCCTGGAGGTGTTCGATTCAGTTATGGAGTGCGGGGGGAGGACCCGCGGCTAACAATCTAGTCGGATGGGCGGCGAGACGCATAACGATCCGGTTACCCGGTTGCCCGGTAACCCGGTTTCCCGGCCCCCACCCCTCCGCCTTCGTGGAAACGCCTATCTAGCTAGATTTCGCCAGCCGCCAAGTCCAAACACACAGCAGAATCGAACCATGACCAATCCATTCGAAGCCAAGACGACCATCGATCTCCCCGAGGGGACGACCACGATCTACAGGCTCGGAGCCCTCGCTGAGCAGGGACTCGTCGAGCCGGATCAACTCCCGTTCTCGATCCGCGTGCTGTTGGAGAACGTGCTACGCCACTGCGGCAATGGTGTCGTGACCGACGACCACGTCAAGGCGGTCGCTGCATGGAAACCGCAACCCGATCGTACTACCGAAGTGCCGTTCATGCCCGGTCGGATCATCCTGCAGGACTTCACCGGCGTTCCGGCGGTGGTGGACCTCGCGGCAATGCGTGATGCCATTCTGCAGTTGGGTGGTGACGCCGCGAAGATCAATCCGCTGGTGCAGACAGATCTCGTAATCGATCACTCAGTCCAAGTGGACTTCTTCGGCACCGCTGACGCCTATCGCTTGAACGTCGAGAAAGAGATGGAGCGCAACGGTGAGCGCTATGCCCTGCTCCGCTGGGCCCA
>JAUVRV010000373.1 GCA_030597435.1 Gemmatimonadales bacterium
AAGAGCCCGGTTGGAATGGCGTTCGCTCCCATCCGCGATGGGGAAGTCATGTCAGGCGAGGAGTTCCGCACCCTACCGGAAGAGGAACAGAAGGCGCTCGAGTCGAAGGTCGAGGGTTTCCAGGAAGAAGCGCAACAAGCGCTGCGTCAGATGCCTGGTTGGGAACGCGATCGCCACGAGCGGGTCCGGGAACTGGATCGTGAGATCACCGGTCTGGCTGTCGCGAACCTGCTCGATGAGGTACGCAAGAAGTACCCCGATGTTCCCGACGTACTGGCACACCTCAAGGCGCTGCAGGGAGATGTGATCGAGCGGGCACGTGAGCTTGTCGAGCCGGACGACTCCGACTCGCCCGCTGCCGCCATGGGCATGGAGGCACCCAAGCAACAGAAGAAGAAAGTGTCATTATCTCGTTACCATGCAAACTTGCTGGTTGACAACAGGGGGGTGTCCGGCGCCCCCGTGATCTATGAGGACAACCCCACGTACGACAACCTCGTAGGCCGCATCGAGCACAGCGCGCAATTCGGTGCCCTGACCACTGACTTCAGCCACATCAAGGCCGGAGCCCTACACAGAGCAAACGGTGGCTACTTGATAGTGGACGCGCACAAGCTCTTGCGAGCACCACTGGCATGGGACGCAGTCAAGCGTGCGCTGCAGGCACGCCGACTACGGATCGAGCCGTTCGGCCAGAACATGAGTCCGATGTACACGGTTTCGCTCGAACCTGAACCACTCGAACTGAGCGTCCAATTCGTATTGCTGGGCGATCCGATGTTGTATTACATGCTCGCCAGTCACGACCCTGATTTCGATGACCTATTCAAGGTCGCTTCCGACTTCGCTGATGTGATGGACGCCACCGAGGAGAACCGCGACCGCTACGTTCGACTGCTCGCGATGCTGGCACGCAAGGATGAACTGAAGGCCTTCGATCGCACAGCTGTGGCTCGGCTGTTGGAGCACAGCACTCGAATTGCAGGTGACCGCAACAAGCTGACGGCCCGTGTCGGATTAGTGCACGACGTGCTACGTGAAGCGGACTATTGGGCCGGCGTGAATGGCAAGGATGTCGTCACTCTCGAGCATGTGCAGCAGGCGATCGATGCCCAGATTCATCGCGCCGATCGGATGCGGGAACAAGTTCACGAGCAGATCGAGCAAGGCACTTTGATGATCGATGTGACCGGTGCTCGAGTCGGTCAGGTCAATGGTCTGTCGGTCATTGCGTTCGGCAATTTCGCGTTTGGACGTCCCAATCGCCTCACCGCCCGGGTACACGTCGGCAGCGGCAACGTGGTAGACATAGAGCGGGAAGTCGAGTTGGGAGGACCGATTCACTCCAAGGGCGTTCTCATACTCAGTTCCTACCTGAGTGCACAGTACACACCCGATATGCCTCTGTCGCTCTCGGCCAGCCTCGTATTCGAACAATCGTATTCCGGTATCGAGGGAGACAGCGCGTCGGCGGCCGAGTTGTTTGCGCTGCTTTCAGCCATAGCCGCGGTACCGATCAGGCAGTCTATCGCCGTGACCGGTTCGGTGAATCAGCACGGTCAGATACAGCCTATCGGCGGCGTGAACGAGAAGATAGAAGGCTTCTTCGACGTTTGTAATTCGGAGGGACTGACCGGAGAGCAAGGGGTCATCATACCCGCATCCAACGTACGCCACTTGATGCTCCGACGCGACGTGGTGGATGCTATCTCGGCAGGGCAATTCCACGTCTATCCCATAGAGCACGTTGACGAGGGCCTGGAGTTGCTCACCGGCATGGCCGCGGCCAAGAGAGATGAGTCAGGAGCGTATCCCGAGGGAAGTCTGAACCGCATGGTAGAATCGCGTTTGCTGGACTTCGCCGAGAAACGGAGGGCATTCTCGGCCAGAGATGGTCTCAACAATGGATCCGGGAAGGCCGGGAACTGACGCCATGCCTGTGCGACGAATTGTAGTGGCTGTGGACGCGTCCCCGACCAGCGTCGCCGCATTGGAGGCGACCACGCAATTGGCGGCGGCGTGGGGTGCGGAGGTCTTGGGGATCTTTGTCGAGGACGTGAACCTGCTCAAGGCGGCTTCGCTGCCGTTTGCCCGCGAGGTGGGATCTCACTCGGGTGCGTTCAGACCGATAGATCCCGACGGTGTCAGACGCCAATTGCGCTCCCAGGCCGGGCGCGCAAGAGAAACCCTCATCAGGGCGGCCACAAACCACCGCGTGACCGTTTCGTTTCGTGTAGCTCGCGGACGTGTAAACGAGGAACTACTCGCTGCGCTCGCGGAAGCGGATTTGCTGAGCCTCGGCAAGGGCGGCAGGACTATCGCCGCACGGCTGGGCCTCGGCTCCACCGCCAGGGCGATTGCATCCAGTGCCAACGGGCATGTCCTATTGCTGTCACACGTGTCCAGAGTGACCGGACCGATCGCCGTAGTGCACGACGGATCCCCTGCCGCTGACCAGGCGCTGAGCCTGGCTGGCGACTTGGCACCAAGGATCAACACGCAGGCAATCGCACTGTGCCTTGCCGAGACAAGAGCAGCGTCGAGCGAGTTGGCACTGCGAGTGAACGCGACAGCAGACGCCGCAGGGTTCAACATCCGCTGTCGCCACTGCACTCGCAGGGATGCACGCGATCTAGCGCGTCTGGCCCGCTCTTTTGGCGCCAACATGATGGTAGTGCCGGTTAGAAGCTCAGTTCTCTCGGACCACGTTGTAGAAGGAATCGTGAGAGACTTCTTCGGACCGGTGCTGCTGGTGGCAGAACGTAGCTAGCCGAACTCCTCCGCGTCCAGATCGATCCCGTGTTGCTCCCTGAAGTAGGCGGTGAACCTGATGCCGCACACGTCGCACAGTGTATACGGCTCAGGTATGTCGTCTAAGCAGAGCGTGCACGACTGGGTGCCACCATTCGTGTGGAGTTTTGTCCGAGCAGGCCACACCGCTCTGAGCGGCATCTCCCCGCTTTCCCCGTCCCCGGGCTCACGTCGGCGCTGGTATTGCCGCCATGCCAACTCGGCATCGCCGAGCTTCCAAACGAGTTCCTGTTCAGCCTTTGTCATTCTCTGCAATCGCGCTTCTTCCTCTGGTGTCAGCGCGGTGACCCGAAGGGCGTGGTATGCGTGATGCACAGCGCTCGATGCCTCTATGAAAAGTCAGGTGTTCCCCTCCCGATACTGGCTTGAATGTGCAGGAAATGCTCTCTCAATTCTGTGAATTCCGTCACTGTGGAACCCGGTACCCCGTGACCGTGTAATTGTGATCTGAAGCACCGTCCTTGAAAACGATGAGCATGGGGTGGTGTGGCCGGGAAGCCGGGTTACCGGGATACCGGATAAGACGGACGAAGACGGACGATGGAGGACGATGAAACTGATACAACCACTGACAGTCCTGCTATTGCTTGCCGCCCCAGCGGCTCCGCAGCAGCCCTCCGTCTGCTGGACCGATGTGGGGGTCAGGGACTTGTACGGCTCGATTCAGCAGATACAGGACCTGCAGCGGGTGGCAAGATCGGGCGAGTGCG
>JAUVRV010000002.1 GCA_030597435.1 Gemmatimonadales bacterium
AGACGGGGGAACCTGTCGAACACCTGCCATACCGGCGTCATCCGCACCTGGATGATCTCCGACTGCAGGTCCGACGTGAGGCGTGAGACCTTCAGCGTGAGTTCATCCAGTTGTTCGTCCGCCCTCGACGTGCTGAACTGGTTCAGCTGGTCGCGGGCGGTAACCAGTTCTCCGATCAGGTTCATCATGGAGTCGACGCGTTGCAGATCTACTCTAATGTGCCGGCCACGCCCGCTCGGTGCTTCCGTCGATCTGGACGCAGCTCTCTCGGCACCAACCGTTACCTGCTGGATGTCGCCAGCTGCCCGGATCTCGCCTTCGATCTCCTCGGGCTCCGAGGAAGTCTCCAACTGGAATCCGAACTGTCCGTCGAAGTCATCGGCCTCGAACGTACTCACCGGAGGGTTGACCGTATGCACCTTCCCGAGGGCTTCCATTCGGCCGATCACAACGGCCGCACGTGCTCCCCGCAGCATGCTGTCAGGGTCGACCTGGACCTTGATCCAGAGACCCGGGCCCTCCGCCGCAGCCATCATCGGCATGGACGGGCGTGATGCCCGCTTCGTCGCCGGACCGAACGCTCTGGTAGTCGCGTCGAGTTTCGAGAGTATGTCGCTGAGGTCGAGTTCCGACTCACGGCCGGCGACCGACGTATCCACTGCCCGTTCGAGCGAATCCGCAGCGCTGAACAGCAGTTCGAACAGGTCTTCCGTTACATCGTGGTCACCGCTGCGGAGGATATCGAGCAGATTCTCCATGCGGTGCGCCAAGTCGCTGACCGCAGCGTACCCCATGGTGGCGGCCATGCCCTTGATCGTATGGACGGCGCGGAAGATCCCGCCGACCGGTTCAGTTGCCTGGGGGTTTCGCTCCCACTCCAGCAGCTGCTGGTTGACTGAGCTTAGATGCTCCCGGCTTTCGGCAAGGAAGAGCTCCGCATACTGGGAGAGGTCCATGCCTACCCGAGAACCCTCTGAACCGCCTCTAGAACACGGGAGGGTTGGAACGGCTTGACCACGAAATCCTTCGCACCTGCCTGGATCGCTTCCACGACCAGCGCCTGTTGTCCCATTGCACTACACATTAGGACGCGAGCATCCGGATCGATCTTGACGATCTCGCGAACTGCATCGATGCCACCCATGTCCGGCATCACGATATCCATGGTAACCAGGTCGGGCTTCAGATCCTTGAACTTCTCAACCGCTTGCACCCCGGTTTCGGCCTCACCAACGACTTCGTAGCCGGCTTGAGAAAGGATGTCGCTGATCATCGTTCTCATGAAAATGGCGTCATCGCAGATGAGCACTGTATGACTCACGGGTCCCCCCTAGGCATCCAGGAATGGTCTAAGTAGCGCGTCGATATCGAGGAGCACAAAGGACAAGTTCGCGCGCCGTCCAACGGCCCGGACGAGACGAGCGTCGATCCCTGGAAGGTCGGCTCGCTCGGACAATTCGTCCGGTGTGACTGAGAACATGTCGAGCACCGCGTCTACGGCAAGACCCACAGTCCAGTCCCCGACCTCAACGAGAATAATGGGGCCCCCACCATCACCTGGCGGATGGTTCAGGGCATGCCGTCCGTTCACCAACGTAACCAACTGCCCGCGCACGTTGATCAGGCCATCTACCGCAGCTGGTGCACCGGGAATGCGGGTAGCCGCCTGCGCCGGCAGGATCTCCCGAACGGCCGCAACGTCAGCAGCGCAAGCCAGGTCAGCCACCCGGAAAACTAGGATTCGGACACCTGCGTAGTCGTCCATCTTATTTGGCGAAGCCAAGATACTCCAGCAGGTTATCGCGATCAAGCAAATCCGTATCGTTACTCGCAACTGCGATCAACGGCCTCAGATCCTGAGGCCAATCGGCCCGAAAGCGGCAACTTTCTCCGGTTATGGGGTGATCGAAACGGAGTTCCGCGGCGTGAAGGGCTTGGCGGGGCGCCGCTTTTTCGAGCGCAACTCCGCGCGGCCGCTGAGATCCGGTTACCCGTCTGTGACCGCCACCTCCATATACCAGATCGCCGACTACCGGGTGGCCGATATGGCTCAAGTGAACCCGGATCTGGTGGGTCCGCCCCGTGGCCAGCTTCACACGTACGAGATCACACACATCAAACCGGGCAACCGGCTCGACCCGCGTGGCCGCGTTCCGTCCGGTCGCAAGCACCGCCATGCGCTTCCGGTCCTTGGGATGGCGACCGATCGGCGCGTCCACTTCGACTGGATCGTCAATGTGTCCCCAACACAGGGCAGCGTAGATCCGTTCGACGTGCCGGTTGCTCAATGCTCTCGAGAGCTTTCGGTGTGCGACATCCGTTTTCGCCAACACCATCAGGCCGGAGGTGTCCTTGTCCAACCGGTGCACGATTCCCGGCCGCCCTTCACCGCTGCCAGCGAGCCGTGTTCCCCGCGCTGCCAATGCATTCAGCAGGGTGTCATCCCAGTGCCCCGGAGCCGGGTGAACCACCAAACCAGCCGGTTTGTTCAGCACCATCAGGGCGTCATCTTCAAACACCACATCGAGAGGATGGTCGTATGCGGCGATCGTGCGAACTGGCCTGCCGGCCAAATCCTGCAGTCTGACCGATAGCAGGTCACCATGAGACAGGCAGCGCGAGGCCCGGGGTTTCTCCTTGTTAACCTGCACAGCTCCGCTGGCAATGAGTCGCGCGGACTGGGTCCGCGATATTGAGAGCTGGTCGGCGAGAAAGCGATCCAGGCGCTCAGTTGACGTCGCCAAGACCTGAAACGTGAGCGGCGGCTCCACAGCGGCGGGGGAGGAGGGAGAGGGAGTGATTATGTGGAGGCTTCTGCGGAGCCGGTAGTCTCTCCGACGGCTTCCTGCTCGTGCTTGCCCTCGGACCACAGCACCACTGCAAGGGCGATGGCTCCACAACTGACCGCCATATCGGCCACGTTGAAGGTCGGCCAGTGAAACGTGCCAATCCATACATCGATGAAATCGACTACGCCTCTCGGACTTCTGATCCGGTCGATCAGATTTCCGATTGCCCCACCACACACCAGACCCAGTGTGAGCAGTCGGAACCACTGCTTGGGGGATGTCTGGCGCACCATGGCACCGAGCACGACCAACGCCACCAGCGCGAGGGCCATGAAGACCCAGCGCGAATGGGTGCCCACGTTGATGCCAAATGCAGCTCCGGGATTGTAGACCAACCTCAGAGATAGCCAATCACCCAGCATAGATACGGGGCGACGGTCCGACAGCTGTGCTACCGCCATCTGCTTGGTGATGAAGTCGAGTGTTACGACGGCGACCACAACCCACCAGAACAGCAGTCGGTTAGTTGTCTTTGCCATCTTCTTCTTTGGCCTTGCACTTGATGCACAGTCGCGCATGCGGGAGTGCATCGAGCCGATCGAGGGCGATCTCGACACCGCACTCGTGGCACTGGCCAAACGTCTGCGGATTCCCGTACAGGCGCCTCAGCGCCTCATTCACATGCCATAGGTAGCGGCCTTCCTTGGAGGCGAACAGGAACTGCTTCTCACGCTCCATTGCGTCCGTACCTTGGTCAGCCATGTGGAACGAGTATGCCGACAGATCGCCATCGGAACTCTGTAGCGTGCCGCTGAACTGTTCATCGTAGTATCCCAGTTCCTTCATCACCCGATTGCGTTCTTCGAGCAGACGCTTCTCGAGGTGAGCCAACTGCTTCTTATTCATAGCACCTAATCCCCACCGCCTTACCGGTTTCCAAGTTACGGGCCGCCGTCGTGTCTCTTCAGCGAGACAATGACCTGCCGCCCATTGATATCGACCGTCTCCGACACGTCGGGGCTCACCAGATCCGAGCCTATCGCAACTCGACGCGCCAGCGTTTCCCGTGCAATAAAGGTGCGATGGGCATCCACCGCTGCCAAGACACCGTCGGATCCAGACATGCCCAACTCAATCCGAGTATCGTAATCATAACTGGCCTCTTTGCGTAGTCGTTGCACCCGATTCACGACTTCCCGGGCCACCCCTTCCTGCTCGAGTTCCTTGGTAAGGTGCTGATCCAACGCGGCCACGAAGGGACCGTCGCTCTGGACCAGCCAGTCAGTTGCGACATCTCGTTCGACTACGACATCCTCGGGCCGGTACTCATATGTTTGTCCGTTCGATTCCAGGGTCTGCGGCTCTCCTGCCTCCAGTCCTTTGAGCTGGGCGGCCGTCAGTTCCACAGCAAGCTTCGCCGCTACCGGTGTTGCCTTGCCGTAAACTTTGCCAAGCGTACGGTAGTTCGGTTTGGCTCGCAGCCTGACCAGGCTCTCGTCCGATTCGACAACGGTGATCTCTCGTACGTTCACCTCAGTGGCGAGCATTCTCAACAGGGAGTCGAATTCGTCCCCTCTCACGCTAGCGGGAACCGCCACCTTCATGTGTGCCAGAGGCTGGCGGACTTTCAGGCCACGCGAGTCTCGTGCCGATCGGGCCAGCCATGCAAGCGTACGCACCGCGTGCATTGCCCGGTCGAGTGAGTCGGACCAACGTCCCTCTACTGTCGGGAAGGGTGCGAGATGGACCGACTCACCGGTCAGCCTACGGTGGATCGCATCGCTCAGGAACGGTGCGGCCGGTGCGAGCAGCCGGCAAACGGTGGTCAGCGCAGTATGCAGCGTCGCCAACGCAGCCCGGTCAGCCTGGGAGTCAGGGGCCCAGAAGCGGGCCCGGTTGACTCTGACATACCAATTCGAAAGGTCCGCATCGCAGAATTCCATGATCGCGCGAACACCACTCGTCACATCGTAACCAGACCAGGCATTCCGCACCGCTACAACGACACGATCCAACCGACTCATGAGCCAGATGTCAACCACAGGTCGATCCTCGACTGGCGGCGCGTCTTGCGGCTCCCAGTCCTCGGCATAGAGCGAGAAGAAACCGTAGGTGTTCCGCAGCTGGTTGAGGAAGCCGAGCGACACCTCGGCAATCGACTTTGGATCGAATCGCTTGGGCAACCACACCTGACTGCCCGCCAATAGGTAGAGGCGGACCGCATCGGCGCCGAATTCCTCCACCGTCGCGACCGGATCGACTACGTTGCCCCACCGCTTCGACATCTTCCGACCATCGACATCGAGCAGGAGACCGTTCACTATCACGTTGCGGTAAGCCGTCTCGCTGTGTACACCCGCGGCGATCGCCAACAGCGAATAGAACCACCCGCGGGTCTGGTCGAGCCCTTCGCAGATGAAATCGGCCGGGAAGTGGTTCTCGAACTCCTGCTGATTCTCAAATGGATGGTGCCATTGGGCGTATGGCATCGCGCCGGAGTCAAACCACGCATCGATTACGCTCGTTACCCGCTTCATCGTGCCGTCACATTCGCGACATGGTAGTGCGACCGAGTCCACATACGGCCGGTGCGGGTCGAAGTCTTCAGGCAGTGGCTGCCCCATCAGATCAGCTAGTTGGTCGTACGATCCGACCACGACGCGGTGTGAGTCGTCGCTCTGACAGATCCAGACAGGCAGGGGAGTACCCCAATAGCGATCGCGCGACAGCGCCCAGTCGACGTTGTTCTCCAACCATTCACCGAACCGGCCGGTCCCCACCTCAGGCGGGTACCAGTGCACTTGGTCGTTGAACTCGAGCATCTTGTCCTTGAAGGCGGTCGTTCTCACGAACCACGACTTGCGCGCGTAGTAGATGAGTGGTGAGTCGCAACGCCAGCAGAAGGGATAGGTATGCTCGTACCCCTTTGCCTGGTAACGCCCGAACAGCTTGCCTTCATCCTCGAGCCTCTTGGCGATCACCGGATTGGCCTCGAACACAGTCAATCCGTTGATCTCTGGCCAGTCCGTTCCCGAGAACCGACCAGCGGTGTCAACCGGATTGACGAATGCGAGTCCCTCTCTCTGGATGATCTGGTAGTCATCGGCCCCGAAAGCAGGTGCGATGTGTACGAGACCGGTACCTTCTTCACTGGTGACGAAGTCGCCACTCAGCACGATGAACGCACGGTCCGGGTCGATCTTCACGGCATCGATCAGCTGCTGGTAGCGCCATCCAACCAGATCCGTTCCCTTGTAGGTCTCAACGACTGGAAACTCGCCCAGCGGCTTGCCACCGGTGGCGCCCGGTACTGCCGTGTACTGCGCAATGGATTGCTCGACGATCAGACGCGTTCCGTCCACCTCGAGTTCCACATAGGTGAGGTGCGGGTTAACCGCTATTGCGGTATTGGATGGCAACGTCCATGGCGTTGTAGTCCAAACGAGCAGGAATCGATCTGGCTCAGCAGGTTTGCCCACCAACCGAAATAGCGAGTATATCGACGGGCTCTTGTGGGTATCGTATCCCAGAGCGAGTTCATGACTCGACAACGAAGTACCGCAGCGAATGCAGTATGGCAGGACTTTGTGCCCCTCATACAACAGATCTTTCTGCGCCAACTGCTGCAACAACCACCACACACTCTCGATGTAGTCGTTCGCGTAGGTGACGTAGGGCCGATCGTAGTCAAGCCAGTAACCGATGCGCTCCGATAGAGACTCCCATTCCGCCTTGTAGCGAAACACGCTCTGCTTGCAGCGCTCGTTGAAGTCTGCGATTCCGAGTGCCTCGATGTCCGCCTTGCCATTGATCTCGAGTGCTTTTTCGACTTCGATCTCTACCGGCAGGCCGTGCGTGTCCCAGCCGGCAATGCGAGTCACCGACTCTCCCAACATCGTGTGGTATCTGCACACGAGATCCTTGATGGTTCGGGCGAACACATGGTGGATACCCGGGCGACCGTTGGCCGTCGGCGGACCTTCGTAGAAAACGAATGGCTTGCCGGATCCAGTCCCATCGAGTGCACGGCGCAACAGGTTCTCAGCCTGCCACTGCTTCAACGACTCGTGCTCGAGTTCGCTCAGACTGGCGTTACCAAGTGGCTCGTATGCCATCAATCCATCCGCTGCAGGACACCAGCGATGAGGCGAGTGAGATAGGGTTCAGCTCTCTGCGCCGTCGCAATGATCTTGTCGATGTCTGCCGGCACCAGGGCATCCGGCAAGCACTCGTCGGTGATGATCGAAATGCCCAGCGTCTTCATGCCGCCGTGGACTGCCACTATCACCTCCGGGACCGTAGACATCCCCACGACATCGGCTCCGATGGTTCTCAGGAACCGGTATTCTGCCGGCGTCTCGAGATTGGGACCGGGGACAGCTACGTATACTCCCTCGCGCAAGGTGAGCTTCATGTCGCGTGCTACGTCGCGAGCCAGCTCCCGCAGCTCGGAATCGTACGGCGCAGACATGTCCGGGAACCGGGGTCCCAGCGACTCATCGTTGCTGCCAATCAAGGGGTTGTCGCCCAGCAGGTTGATATGATCCGCTAGGAGCACCAGATCACCTGCCGACCACAGCGGGTTCATCCCGCCACACGCGTTCGACACCACGAGGCTCCGGGCCCCGAGTCCTCGCATGACACGAACAGGGAAGGTTATCTGCTGCATTGAGTAACCCTCGTAGCAGTGGAACCGCCCCTGCATGGCAACCACCTGCTCACCACCCAGAGATCCCAACAGAAGTCTACCGGCGTGGGTCTCGACGGTGGATAGCGGGAACCCGGGAATGTCTCCATAGCCGATCTCTACAGGGTTCTCGATTTCCGCTGCCAGACCACCCAAACCGGTGCCGAGTATCAAGGCAACGTCAGGCACTCGATCCGTCACGTTGCGCACGGTATCGACCGCACGTTGTATGTTCTCAATGGTGTGCAGCGTCGTCACACAGCCTCCGGTGGACTACCGTCACGTTCGTGTTCCGCTAGCGCATCGAGTTCCGCCATTTGTCGATCCAGCAATCGTCTGAATGCGTATAGGTAGGCGTTGAACTGGTGCTGAGCCTCCTCCAGGTCGCGTCGTACGCCGACCTCCGATTCGCGCGCCTCTTGGACAATCTCATCGGCCTTGACCTTCGCCTCACGGATTATCACATCTACCTCTTTTTGAGCGGCCTTGTGCGTGGCCTCCCTCAACTGCTGAGCCATCATCACCGCATCGTTGATGGCCTTTTCCCGTTCCCTCAATGACTTGAGCTGTTCGCGCAGGTTCTGCAGGCGCTCTTCCTGTAGGGCGCGTTCCTTCAGCAGTCGCTCCATCTCCGCGGCAACACGCTCCCGGAAATCCTCGACACCGGCCGTCTCATATCCGAATGCCGTGCGGCTGAACTCCTGAGCCCTAACGTCAATCGGTGTTAGTCTGAACTCCTCTTCCGTCATTTCGGTCGTTCTCCAAACAGAACCGTGCCTAACCGCAGAATCGTTGCGCCCTCGGCTACCGCGGACTCGTAATCCCCTGACATCCCCATTGAGAGTTCCGGCACTGCCATGCCACCGGTGGCAAGACCGTCGCGCAGCTCTCTCAATGCGGCAAACACTCTGCGCTGCTCGATCTCATTGTCGGTGTAGGGTGCCATAGTCATGAGACCTCGCAAGCGAAGTTGAGACAGTTCCACTACCCTGCACGCGAGCTCAGGCAGCACACTCGGCGCACAGCCGGTCGGGTGCGACTCCGGTGCCACGTTGACCTGCACGAGCACCTCGATCGGGGCCACGCCCACACTCAGCCGCTCCATCGAGCGTTGCAGTGCCTCGGCTACCCGAACTGAATCGATCGAGTGCACTAGGAAAAACCTCCCCGCAACATGCTTCGTCTTGTTGGTCTGCAAATGACCAATCAGGTGCCATCGCAGATCCAGACCAGCCAGGCTATCCTGCTTGCCAAGCGCCTCTTGGACTCGGTTCTCTCCGACATCCAGCACACCGGCCGCGTGAGCCGCAGCGACCGCAGCCCGAGAGTGGCCTTTGGTTACGGCAACGACGCACACATCCTCTCGCAATCCTTCCCGCGCCTGAATCGACGCGATCTCATCCCGCACACGCGTCAGGTTCTGGGGCAGCACCGTAAAATCCATAGCCACTTATCTTAGTCGTGCCGGCTGTCTACTACAAGCGACTTCTCTTACATACGCTAGCCGCCGGTGTCGACCGGTGTGGTCGGCGAATCGTCCAGCTGAGATTGCACAGGCACTATCGACGAGTAGGCCGGAGACAAATGCAGCGCCCGCCGGTAGTTCTCCCTGGCCCGCTCCTGATCGCCACGCACCAGGTACGCTTGACCCAGCGAGTAGAAGGGGAAGCTCAAGTTGGTGGCGATGTTGCGGTTGGTCGGATCCAGATCGAGCGTGTCGGCCTCGAGTAGGCCTGCATAGCGATACACGTTCCAGACGAGGGAATCGGTCCTCGGTATGTCGACGGGCACGTTCGAGTAAACCCCGGGGCCAAGCCGAGAGGTGTCGGGTTCACTTGCGACGTGCAGGCGGAGTAGCAAAGCTTCCTGGGTGAGGTAGTCGTCCAGCTGGATCCAGTTGCTGTTGCCAGCGGTCAGGGAGAAGTAGATCGGTCTACGATCCCAGTTTTCCAGGATCAGCCTCAGCATCAGCACATCTTTGACGTACATCGGAGTGCCAGCCGGATACACCTTGTCAATGCGACCGGGGGTGAACCGCAGGGGATTAGACAGGAGCTGCGGCACCAGATTGACAATCTCCTCGTCCGTCATCGAATGGAGTCGCGGTGGCACGCTGTCCCCGGCAAGGTGCGCGAACCAGGGCGCTTGCTCGGGGTCGAAGCGCCGGATGGGATTGTCCCTCAGTTGCCGCAGATACCACTCTGTGTTGCCGAGGGACAGGTTCACTACCGACACATCCTGTCGCACGCCCTCGACCTCCTGGATATACCACAGCGGGAACGTGTCGTTGTCCCCGTTGGTGAAAACGATCCCGTACGGCTCGGCCGATTGCAACAGACTGTAGGAGAAATCACGCGCCAACGTCGCCTCCGGCCTGTGCCTTCGACTCGCCGCGCTGAAGTTCAGTATGAAGGGAGCCAGCGCCGCCAGCAGTATGACAGCGGGAAGCACTGCCACTGAATCCCTTTCACCTACCTCAGACTGCACCCACGAGCGGAGCATGCTGTAAAGACCCGCCAGACCGATGCCCGCAAACAGGCCCCACACCTGGAACGACACCGTGAAGAAATAGTCGCGTTCTCGAACCTCGTGCATCTCTAGACCGCGGAACTGGTCCCACCCCAATGAGTATCCCGGTTTGAAGTTCATGTATCCCATGAGACCCGGGCCAGTCGCCAAGAACAGGATCAAGAGAAACCAGAACGCCGACCGGTCACGCTCCCACAGGACCGACGCACCATAGATACCCAAAGATGTGACCACCATCGTGAATGGGATTCGCACAAGGGTGCACTGGGTCTCGCAGGCTCCAAACACCGGCTTCGTCGGCTCCAACCCCATCGCCCACTGCCAATCGAAGTACTGCACATAGTTCTGGATCTGCAGCAGGATCAGCGTGAGAGAACGACCGGGATTGCCCGCGCCCGATGGATAGATGGGGTTGTCCCATGGAGTTCGGGGCGGATACTGTTTGCGTTGGATCACATCCCACAGGCCGGTCCAAGTGGAAGGATCGGCCTCATTGATGAAGGGACCAACGTTGGCCCGGAAGTAGAGGAACAGATAGGTCGAGGCACCGACGACAGATATGGCAAGCACGGTTGCAGCAAAGCTGAGCCCTCCCACCGTGGCCGCATAGATCGCCGCCGCCAGAAACACTATTCCACCGAGTACGAGTAGTGTTGTGTTTCCGAGACCAATGCCTATCAGCAGCGCCCAAACCCCGAGCAGCACCGCCCACTGGCCCCACTCCACCTTGCGATCATCTTCGTCTGGCAACGGCTCGGTCTTGAGAACATGCGCCATGAACCAGATGACGGCGGGGCCGACCAACAGGGCCAACAGGTGATTGCCGAGCGATACCGCGGCGAAGAAGACGACTAGCAATAGGATGTGCGGAGCGCGGGGTTCACCGCGGTGTTCCCGCCAGAGCCACATCAACCACGCGATGGCGGCGATGCTGAAAGCCGCCACCATGTAGACCTCTGTCTCGTTCGAGTTCTGCCAAACGGTGAATGCGAATGCGCTCATCAGCGCCGCTGCGGCGGCACCGCCATAGACAAACACCGGATCCGTCTGGTCGCCCGATCGCCCCTTCAACACTTGCGCCACCAGTAGGAACAGCAGTGCGGCACCAGCGGCGCTGAACATGGCCGTCAGCAGATTGGTGCGGTACGCAAACTCGCCAATGGGAACGAGGGTCGCCCAGACATTGGCGAGCAGAATGAACAATGGAGTTCCTGGCGGGTGCGGTATTCCCAAGATCTTGGATGTGGCAATGAACTCGCCCGCATCCCAAAACGTGACCGTCGGCGCCAGGGTCCACACGTAGCCGGCCAACACAACCACGAACATCGCGATTGCTGCCTTGTACGGTGGTCTGTCGGTGTCGCCGGACGCCGCAGATATCGTCTTTTCGCTCATTCTGTGGGTTATTCTCGGTGTTTAGGCTGGAGAAGCCTTACTAGACGTGTCGGACAGCGCAAGGGTCTGTCGGCTGCTGCCAGCGAGCGCGTCACCTACCTGGTCGGAGGTCACACCCCGTCGCAGCAAACCCCGGATTGCAATCGAGATCTTCGAAGTCTCCTCTGACACTACGATCACGACAGCATCGGTCTCTTCGGAAAGACCGAGCGCCGCCCGATGACGCGTCCCGAGGGACTTGTCGGTTACCGGGAATTGCGTCAGTGGTAACACGCATCCCGCGGCGACGATCTGGTTGCCCCGGACTATCACCGCCCCATCGTGCAGTGGCGAATAGGGCGTGAAAACCGTGGCCAATAGATCAGCAGACACATTCGCCTGCATCTCGGTTCCGGTTTCCAGGTAATCATTGAGAGATACTTCACCTTCTACGGCAATGATGGCGCCTGTCCCGTTGCGGGCCAGACGACTGACAGCGTCGGCGATCTCATCCGCCACTACGTGCTGGTCCGTGTTGGTGAGGAATCTGATCGCGCGTGACGTGCCCATCCGCGCCAGCGCCTGACGTAGCTCCGGTTGGAATACAACCACCGCGGCAAAGGCACCGTACGTGAATATCAGGCCCAGCAGCGTCGTGATCATGTTCAGTTTGAATATGACCGCCACAAAGTACAGCAGCACCAGCGAGAGGAGACCGAGAAGGATTTGGAGCGCCCGCGTACCGGCAAGAAAGAGCAACAATCGGTAGATCACAAATGCTACCAGGAGAATCTCGATCACGTCCCTCAGGTCCGGGACGAGAAACGGAAACCGGTCCAGCGGCATCATGCCCTCTCAATCGCCTCAATCACGTCCATAACCTCCTTGACCAATCCCACGGCATGCACTCTCAACAGGCTGGCACCCTCCCAATATGCCGCCACACACGCGGCAGCTGTAGCCACATCCCGTTCCTGCGCCTGTCTCCCGGTCACTGCCCCGAGGAAGCGCTTTCTCGATGGACCGACCATCACCGGATAGCCCCGTGACACCACAGACTCCAAGCGCTTCAGTATCTCGTAATTCTGTTCCGGACGCTTGGAAAATCCCAGACCGGGATCGAGAACGATGCTCTCGCGCCTGACCCTTCGTGCCGCAGCCAGCTCAACCGACAGGTCGAGTTCCAGTAGGGTCTCGGCCACCACATCGTCGTAGGTCGCATGATCATAGGTTGCCATCTCGGCGAACGAACCCCGCGAGTGCATCAATATGAGGCCTGCGCCGCGATCCGCACATACGTCCGCGATACCCGGATCGAACCTGAGTCCGGAAACGTCGTTGATGGCCCACGCCCCAGCTTCGAGGGCGCGCCGTGCCGTCGCCGATTTGACGGTGTCGACCGAGAGCGGGACCGCGGGATGCCGCCTGGCCAGTTCCGAGATAACGGGCTCCAACCTAAGCCATTCTTCTGCAGCCGTGACTGGTTCCGGTTTACCCGGTCGGGTGGACTCGGCCCCGATGTCCAACATGCCGGCTCCGTTCTGCAGCATCGATTCGGCGTGTCGCAGCGCGGAGTCCACGGTTGAGAATTCTCCACCGTCGCTGAAGGAATCTGGCGTGATGTTGAGAATCCCAACCACGATCGGGCCAGCGAGAGCGACACGACCACACTGCATCACCCAGAACTCGGGCCGTCCCACCGCATCGTGGAGGCACTGTCCGATCTCGTGGAGAATCGCCTCTGGAACGTGGCCCGATCCAGATCGCAGCAGACTGGCGAGGTTGGAAGTTGATCCTGATAGGAGCATCCAGTCGTGGCCGGCAATGCTCTCGACGCCCTGGTTATGAGCAGCCGCGGCGGTCGCATCCCGATCGCCCGGCGTCATGTTGTCGAGGAGAAGTACTATTGGCGCAAGGCCCTGAGCGGCGGCGGCAGCCTTCGACTCGCTCATACCCCGCCGCACCAGCGCATCCCGGACTCGCTCCGGGCCGCGCGGTGCGATCGGAGTGACGTTCACGCCCCCGCTGGTTCCGCTGGTGGGGAACCTAACACGGGGCCCTGGTCAGAGACGGTCGAGTCCTCATCTGACGGGGGTGTGGTCGGCTCTTCTTTGTCCGCAGTGGGCGTGACCGGCAGTGGGGGCAGTTCCTTACCCTCGGCCAGCAACTCTACTTCCGTACGATCGATGGTCTCGCGCTCGAGCAGGACCTTTGCCATGCGGTGTAGGGTTTCCATATCGCCTTTGAGTATCACCCGGGCTCTCTCGTACGCCTCCTCGAGGATTCGCTTGATCTCATGGTCGACGAGCTCCGCCGTCTTGTCCGACACGTCCCTGTGTTGGGCAAACTCCCGGCCGAGGAATATCTGATGCTCATGATCGCCAACGGCGACCGGTCCAACTGCATCGCTCATCCCGAACTGCATCACCATCCGACGTGCCATGTCCGTTGCCTGCTGGATGTCTTGCGCCGCTCCGGTGGTGACTTTCTCGGGACCAAAGATCAGTTCCTCCGCAACCCGCCCACCGTAGGCCATAGCGAGGCGGCCGTGGATGAACTCCTTCTTGTAGTAATGTCGGTCTTCCTCAGGCAGCGAGAACGTGATACCGCCCGCGCGCCCCCGTGGCACGATGCTGACCTTGTGCACAGGGGCGAGCCCTGGAATCCTGATGCTGACCAGAGCATGACCCGCTTCGTGATATGCGGTGAGTTCCCGCTCCTCGTCGGTCACGACCGTGCTCTTCCGCTCTACACCCAGCATCACCTTGTCTTTGGCATCCTCGATGTCTTCCATCTCGACCGCCGGCTTGTCGCGCCGCGCGGCGAGCAGGGCAGACTCGTTGACGATGTTGGCCAGGTCGGCACCGGCCAAACCGACGGTCGCTTTGGCGATGGTCCCCAAATCTACGTCATTCGAGAGTGGGATCTTACGGACGTGGACCTTCAGGATCATCTCGCGGCCACGCACATCCGGCACGTCCACTACGATCTGGCGATCGAACCGTCCCGGCCGGAGGAGCGCGGGGTCCAACACGTCGGGCCGGTTAGTCGCCGCCAGCAGGATCACTCCCTCGTTCGATTCGAAGCCGTCCATCTCAACCAGGAGCTGATTCAGTGTCTGTTCCCGCTCGTCATGACCGCCCCCCAGCCCCGCCCCGCGGTGCCTGCCTACCGCGTCAATCTCGTCGATGAAGACGATGCAAGGAGCATGGGCCTTCCCCTGCTCGAACAAATCACGCACGCGCGACGCACCGACACCAACGAACATCTCCACGAAATCCGATCCGGACATCGAGAAGAACGGGCGGCCGGCTTCGCCCGCCACCGCTCTGGCCAGCAGGGTCTTACCTGTGCCCGGGGCACCGACGAGCAGCACGCCCTTGGGCAGGCGTCCCCCCAACCGTTGGAACTTCTGGGGATCCTTCAAGAACTCGATGATCTCTTCGAGTTCCACCTTGGCTTCGTCGCAACCTGCCACATCCTGGAAGCTGACTTTGGGTGTGTCGCCGGTGAGGAGCTTGGCCTTCGATTTACCGAAGGAAAACGCTCTGTTGCCACCCTGTTGAACTTGGCGGAAGAAGAAGATCCAGAGTCCGATCAAGATCACCCAGGGAAGCAGCTGGACGAAGATCGTTCCGAAGCCGGTCTTCGGCTCCACTGCCTTGATGGGAATGTTCTTCTCTTCGAGCCGCTCGACCAGCGACTCCGAATCCTGGATCGGCAGGACGGACTTGAACGTAGTCACTTCACGACCGTCACTCGCAACCGGCTGCTTGAACAACCCTTCGACGATCTTGCCCCGCTCGACTTCAACCTCTGCGATGTTGTTCTGTGCCAACTCTCGGCTGAAGGTCGAATAAGGGACCTCAACGTGCTCGTCTCTCTTGGATCCGAGCGTCTGATAAAAGACCAGGGACACGAGCACAATCAGAACCCAGAACATCAGGTTCTTGCTCATGAGTCCCCAACCCAGTTTCTTCGGCGGCAATCTCTCGGCCATCCTACTCCTTCAAGCTTGCAATGTACGGCAGGTAACGAAACTTCTCTGCACAATCGAGCCCGTAACCAACCAGAAATTTAGCAGGTGCATCGAAACCAACGAAACGAGGTTCCAGCACAGTTTCTTTCGCAATCCTCTTGTGCAACAGAGTACAAATCTCGAGGCTTGCCGGTTCCCGGGCCCGGAACAGCCGGACAAGGTGGTTCAGTGTCGTCCCCGACTCTATGATGTCCTCTACCAGCAAGACATGCTTGCCGGCCACATCAGTTTCAGGATCGTACCGCAAGTGCACCTGTCCGCTCGATTCTCTGCCCGATCCATACGATGCAGCAGCGACAAAATCGATTTCATGTGGCCGCTGAATATAGCGTACCAGATCCGCCAGGAACATGAAGCTACCCTTCAGCAACCCAATCAGTAGCAACTCTCCCGACCTGTAATACTCCCCGATCTCCTGTCCAAGTTCCGCAACGCGCTGCTCGATCACGGTCGCCTCGAACACGACATCGCTCAAGACGATCTCGTCCGAGACGCTAACTCCGGTCGGTTGATCTGGCATCAAGCTTTATCGCTTCCTCGCCGATCCGTGGGATCGCTTCGGATGAGCGGCAGATCCCCGGAATCCAGATAATGTCAGGCCCGCGTACCACCACCGGGTAGTACTGCCGTTCGCCAGCCGGGATGCGAGCTTCCATCAGCATACGCCTGACCTTGCGTCGTCCCACTCCGCCCAACGGGACCATTCGGTCTCCCGCCCGCGGCAAACGGATCTCCCCGGGCCCCAAAGTGACCCACGTAGTCTGGGCATCGCGTCGCGTGGCATCCGCGCTGGCAGTATGCCACGTGAATTCCCAGTCAGCCCACCGCACACAACCGGATTTGGTTTCACCCCACGAGAGCTGGGGACGTTCGCTGGTAAACTCGTCCCGATTTGCTGCCAGGATTCTGAGTCGGCCAAACGACAGCTCGGCCTCCCAACCAGCCCCCAGCTGCAACCGACGTCCGCTCGTGCTGCCGGTGACGAACGCTCTTAAACGTGCCGCGCGCCTGGGTCCCAGGACACAGCCAACTTCCCGAGCCAGAGCGCGCAAAAGCCCCTCCGACAACACTTTATCATACCGTTGCAGTGGTGCCCGAGCAACCTCGACGAGGCGGGCGCCGCGGCTGAATTCCAGTTCAGGGCTCGCCCGTAATAAGGATGCCCAAGCCTGGCGATCGGTTGCTGCATCTCGAGCGGTTTGAGCCAACTTCTCGTCCAAGTCCGTCCCCAACCGGGTTCTCAGAAGCGGCATCACTGTGCGGCGGAGCCAGACGCGATCATGGCGCTCATCGATGTTCGCCGGATCCTCGAAGACGAACGGCCGAGATTGCGCGTCGGGAAACTGCCTATGCAACCAGGTTAACAGTTCGTCCCTGGTGAACGGCAGCAAAGGCCTTGTCAAACCTCTCGGTCCCCGCGCCGGAATGGCGGACAAACCAAACACACCGCTTCCCTTGAGCACCCGGTAAAGCACCGTCTCCGCCTGATCATCAGCTTGATGGGCCGTCACCAGGTATCTTGCGCCGACGTCGTCCTGGAGCTTTCGCAAGGCACGATAGCGCTCTGTCCTCGCCAGTGTCTCGCCAGCTTTGGGCCCGAGTTGCAGCGCCGCGACCGTGCAGGGCAGAGAGTAACGCTTGGCGAGGTTTTGGACGTGCGGTACGGCCGCCGCTGCCGCCTCGGAGATGCCATGGTCAACGTGCCCAACAGTGAGTTCCAAATCGAGTTCGGGAGCTACCGCGACCATGAGATCGAGCAAGGCAATCGAATCCGCGCCCCCACTCACGGCGAGGAGAGCCAGGCCGGGCTCCTCGAATAGACCAGACCTCCGGATGTGGTCGAGCAGCTTGTCTCGCAGATCACCACTCATGGCCGTCTACGTTCCGTCGTTGGTTGCCCTCTTACGAGCTTCCGCCAGGTATCCCGGTTTGAGATCCAAGAGGTTGGAGATCTTACGCATCAGGTAGCTCTCATGCTTTGCCAACTCACCGTCCGCATAGACCACACGCCACATGACTTCAACGAGCACCATCTTTTGGCCCAGATCGTAGGCGTCCGCGATCAGTCGGGTGAACTGATACAGATCCACCGATCTCCCGCGCTCCTCATCCGCCAATTGGATCAGTTCCTGGACCGTGGCAGGATCCAGATCGAAGTGGCGCTGGAGCGCCTCCTCGATGTGTTCTCGCTCCTCGTCAGCGAACTCCTCGTCCGCATGAGCCAACTCCAAGAGCAGAGCACAGGCAGCCACCTGGATAGCGCTGTCAGGAGACCCCTGTTTGCCACGCGCCTCTTCACGACCAGAATCCGGCTCGGGCAGCTCGATGTTTTGGTTAAAGAATGCCTTGATCCCATTCAGCATGTCAGTTCCCTTCTCCGGCAGTGTCGTTCGTGAACACGAGCGACGCGATCCTCCAGGTACCATCGTGTTTCAGCAGTGCGAAAGCGTCGATCCCTTCCCAATATTGCACGCTGTCGGGATCACCGAATCGCATTCCGTAGCGCACCCATGCTTGCGCTAGATTATTGAACACCCGCACCTCGGCATCGAGCATACGCTCCTCGAATATCTTACGGCTGTCGGGTCCCTGTGGTGCCTGCGCAATGAACTCCTCTATGGTGGTGGGCACCACGCGATCCGCGGTCTCACCCGGCGGCTGCCAGACTGTGGTCATGTCGGCGCCGGGCCAGAAGTGGTTCGAGAACGCATCCCGATCGCGGCCACTGAAATCGCTATAGTAGACCTCGAGCACCTGCAATATCGCCTGTCGCTCGGCTGCAGTCCCGTACCCCACCGTACCGGCCTGGTTGCAGGCCACCGTGATCAGTGGCACGAGCAACGACACTATTCGTGGGCTGGGACATTCCATTGCACGACCTCCTCCATGGATTTGCGCTTCAGGTCTGGTACGGTCGCGTCCGCAGCCGGATACCCGATTGGGAAGAGAATGTATGGCTTTTCATTCGCAGGCCGCCCCAGCAGGCGTGAAAGAAAGCCCATAGGGCTGGGCGTGTGAGTAAGCGTGGCCAATCCCATGTTGTGGAGTGCAGCGATGAACAGACCGCAAGCGATGCCGACGCTCTCGTTCACATAGTAGTTGTTCACCTTCTCTCCGTCTGAATCCACTCCGTAAGACTGCTTGAAGACAATCACCAGATACGGTGCGTGTTCGAGGAACTCCTTGTTCCAGTCGGTTCCCAGCGCCGAGAGCGCCTCCAGCCAGTCCGGCGGGAACCGATGTTCGTAGTTCTCGCGTTCCTCTGTCTCAGCAGCCTCACGGATCTCACGCTTCAGATCGGGGTCGTCCACGATCACGAAGCGCCACGGCTGGCGGTGAGCGCCGGACGGAGCTGTTGCAGCCGTTCGGACTGCAAGCTCGACACATTCCCGGGGTATCGGTTCAGACGATATGAACCGCACCGAACGGCGCCGTTGCATCAGCGCGCAGAACTCCCGCGCCCTCGACACCATCTCTTCCTCTCCGAGTCGGCTGAACTCGAGTGGGATGAAGCCGGATTCTCTTTCTGTCATCAATACTCCGAATCACGCAGGTGACGAGAGTACAGGGTGTCAGATATAGGGACTGAACAACCTTGCGATGCCATCCCGCAGTTGCACGGGTAGGCTGCGGGAATCCACCGTGACCTTGAATACTTCCTGTGCCCCGCGGAGCTTCTGTTCGGTCAACCGCTCCATGTCGGCGGCCAGTTGTTCATCGTAGCACTCGATATTGAACTCGAAGTTGAGCCGGAGGCTACGGGGATCCCAATTGGCCGAGCCCACAAGGGTCCAGGCATCATCGACCATCATCAACTTGGTGTGGTCGAACGGAGGCTTGGTGAGGAATATACGGCAGCCCCTTTGCAGCAACTGCCAATGGAGGGCGGTCGAAGCCCATGCGACCACGGGATGATTATTGACGCTCGGCAGCACGATCCTCACCTGCACACCACGCATCGACGCGATATTGAGGGCTCCAATCAGCTCTCGGTCTGGCAGGAAGTAGGGTGTGACGATCGTAATTTTCGACCGGGCAGCAACGATGGCGCCGTGGAGCGTCATTCTCAACTTGTCCAGATCCTCCCCGGGGCCGTCCGAGATCCCTCGCGCCACCACCGGTCCCACCTTATGAACCGGGGGATACCAATCCTCTCCCTGCAGCACTTCCTTGGTAGTAAAGGCCCAATCGTCTGCGAACATCTGGACCAGTTGCTCTACCAACGGTCCCTCGACGCGAAAGTGGAGGTCTTGGATGGGTCGCTTCGGTTGCTCCCCTAGTACGTGACCCACCCTGATGTTCATGCCGCCGGTGAACCCGATAGCCCCGTCGACGACCAGAATCTTGCGATGGTTCCTCAGGTTGGCGAACGGTATGCGCCAGGGAAGGAGTGTCCGCATGTAACGAGCAACCGGTACCCCGATTCTCCTCAGTTCGCCAACCATGGAAGCAAGGGAGTATCGGGCGCCGACCGCGTCGATGAGCACACGCACTTCGACGCCTCCAGCTACTGCCTTCCCCAGTGCCTGGGCAAATACCCCACCGACCTCGTCATGATCGAAGATGTAGGTGCTCAGCGCGATCGACGTGGTAGCGCCATCAATCGCCTCGAGCATCGCAGGATACGCCTCATCTCCATTCACGAGAGGCACTATCCGATTACCGGCAACCAGCGCGCGGCCCGTAACCCGTCCAACAATACGGGAGAGTGTCTCGAGGTGGCCCCGTGACGGAGACAGTTCCTCGGCCACGATTTGCCAGTCTGTAAACGTGTCACGCAGCGCCGGCCTCGTCTCGAGACCGAGTTTTCGTAGGTCGGAGGCCCTCCGATGGATCCGGTTGATACCCAGAAGCGCATAGAGCACCGACCCCAGCACCGGCACCAACCATATCAGACCGACCCAGGCAACCGCCGCCCGCGTGTCCCTCTTGTGTAGTATCGCGTGCCCGGAGGCAAATACGGCGAGTACTCCAGAGAGCGCCGCCACGAGAAAGGGACGCAGGGTCTCGAGGGTATCAAGCATTGGTGCCTGCAAAGGTACATGAGGGCGCTGGGGCCGGCTATCGGTGATCGGCCGGCGGCTGGCGCCAACTCCGCCGTTCTGTGGGATCAGTCCAGGTTGGACCAGGGTGCTCGAGATTGGTTCAGCTTAGCTCAGATTAGCTGAAGCCAAAAAGGTCTAAAGGTGGCTCGTCGAGCGGCTTCACACACTCCGGCACATCGTTCTCTGGTTTGTTCACCAGGGTGGAGACCGGGTAGCAGATCAGTCGATCCTCAGGGCAGGGTCGGAGCAAACCCTCCAAGGACGTGCGATCACTCAGGGAAGTGTCTAGCCAGGTGTCGTAATCCTCCGGCTGCAGAATCACCGGCATCCTGTCGTGTATCGCCTCGAGGGTACGGTTTGGCACTGTGGTTACTATGGCACACGACTCTACCGGCTCACCGGGCGGTCTTCTCCAGCGGTCCCACAACCCGGCAAAGGCAAAGGGCCTTCTGTCCGGCATGCAGATGAAGTGCGGCTGCTTGCCACCCGGCTGTTTCTGCCACTCATAGAACCCGTTGGCAGGGATCAGGCAACGCCGTTCCCGAAACGGATCTCTGAAGGCAGGTTTGTCCGCCACGGTCTCGGCACGCGCGTTTATCATGCGGGCAGCCAGCTCAGTCGATTGGGCCCAGTGCGGGACCAATCCCCAGCGCAGCAAGACGACCTCCCGGCCGGTGCCTGAAGGCCTCGCCCTCACCCCTACAACCGCAGCGCAAGGCGCCACGTTATATCGTGGCCCGGAAGCCGCCACGCGGCGGGCCTCGTCCAGTGAAAGGTCAAACGCCTCAGCCAGATCTTCCGGCGAGTCGAAAAGAGCGAAGCGGCCACACATATTGATTTTGCCTCTGAGAATGTGTTGATTTTTTCAGAGCGATCGCCGGACGCGGTTTCGGCCACATGCGAATCGGTGACGCTCTTCTGGTGTATCAGATTCTATCGCGCGCCCCCGTGCCAACACAACGGGTGTCCTGTGTGACGATGTTGGGTCAGGTCCGTCGACTCGCGCAGCGATCGGATTTTTTCCTCTCCCCTCGGGGACATAGACGATAATGAACAATTGGAGAAGCAGTGGTTCTTACGCCGGACCGGTTCCGTTTCGACTTGTAGGCCGCGAATCCAACCCTGAAGGAACGGTCCTCGACATAAACGGTGTGCAAATCGGTGGTTCGGAAGTGGTGGTAATGGCCGGACCGTGTTCGGTCGAGAGTCGCGATCAGCTGCTCTCGACGGCCACGGCGGTAAAGGCCAGCGGGGCCAGAATCCTGAGAGGCGGAGCTTTCAAGCCCCGCACTTCCCCCTACAGTTTCCGAGGACTGCGCGAAGAAGGCCTGGTGTTGCTGGCCGAGGCCCGAGAGGAAACGGGCCTTCCAGTCGTCACGGAAGTGATGGACACACGCCAGGTCGAACCCGTGTGTGAGCATGCGGACATCGTTCAGATCGGCTCCCGCAGCATGCATAACTACCCGCTGTTGGAGGAGGTCGGTCAGTGCAACAAGCCCGTTCTGATGAAACGAGGCATGGGTGCGACCATCGAGGAGTTACTGCTGGCCGCAGAGTACGTCCTCAACAAGGGCAACGACCAAGTCATGTTCTGCGAGCGCGGCATCCGCACCTTCGAGAATGCCACGCGCAACACGCTCGACCTGAACGCCGTCCCGTTGCTCAAACGAATGAGTCACCTGCCAGTAATAGTCGATCCGAGCCATGGCACCGGTCACTGGTGGATGGTACCGGCGATGTGTAAGGGAGCCGTGGCCGTCGGTGCCGACGGATTGCTGGTCGAGGTGCACTGCAGTCCGCAGGAAGCACTGAGTGATGGTCCTCAATCGCTACATCCCGCCAGATTCGATGAGATGATGCAAGAGCTGCGTGTGGTCGCACGGGCTGTGGGGCGAGAAATATACGAGCCGGCTGTCTCCGCATTTGGAGGAGCGCAGCTAAACGTCAGCTAATGCCAGGCCGCCGTTCTTCTCGGGCGGCCGCACCGTCCAGTGGTGACGACCCGTCTTGCCGCTGTGTCATTCCTCGCACACCCCAGCTACTGACCCTCTGACATGTCACCGAATGTGGAGGCCCCAGAAAGCACCGCCGCTTTGCCCGCCAACCGCCCACTCCACGTTCGCAGGCGGCTCGCTTGGCTTCTCGCCGGCATTATCTGCTACGCCATCTCGTTACTGCTCAGCCGTCTTCCTGGTGTGGCCGAGGTGGCATACGGCACGACACTGGGTCCAGCTCTCTCGCGCTGGATCTCGCTACTGACAGGCATGGTACCGTTTGCTCTTTCCGAGCTGTTCGTATTGGCGGTGATAGCGCGGCAGGTGATCGGCGGTGCAATCGCCCTCATCGATATCAGGACCGGTAGGCGAGCGTGGCGCAACGCAGCCAAAGCCGGCGCCTTGCGAATCGGACAAGACGTCGGAATCCTGATAGCCCTGTTCTACATCCTGTGGGGTTTCAACTACGCGCGCGCCCCGCTGCACGAGAGGCTGGACTGGCCACAACTCAGCGACTTAACCATCGATGAGTTGGTCGGTTTGTCGACTCAGTTGGTGGCTGCTGCCAACAGCGCGTACCTCGAGCTTCACGGTGTCGAAGATCTAGGTGAATCCACCCAACGTACGGTATCACCCCGGGTGTTGCAGCACGCTTTGGTAGGCGGATGGAAGCAGGCACGGCGGGAACTCGGCTTGCCCGAAATCGGTGGCAAGTACGGACGGGCCAAGACACCATTCCTGACAGCCTGGTACGAGTGGACCGGCACAGCCGGGTTCTATTTTCCCTACACGGCTGAGGCGAATTTGCGTGCGGGCATTCCCGCGGTGGACCAACCCCAGATGCTGTCCCACGAGTTGGCCCATCAGCGAGGGGTTGCACGTGAATCGGAAGCCAATTTCTGGGGTTACCTGGCCGCAGCCAATTCACCGGAGCCACTGGCCAGGTACTCGGCGTTCGTGTTCGCACAACGACAGCTGCTCGCGATCCTGATGAGACAAGATCGACAAATGGCTGTGGCAGTCGCCCGAGATCGGCTGCCGGGAGTACAGCGCGACATCGATGACTCGAGGCGTTATTGGACTGGCTTCCGAGGTCGTGGCACGGAACTCGGCAGTGCGGTGAACAACGCGTACCTGCACACGAATCGGGTAGAAGGTGGCGTGCGGAATTATTCAATGGTGTCTATGCTGCTGGTTGCGTACGCCAGAGCGAGAGGTGGGAGGATTGGGAGCGAAGAGATGGATTGAGGAGAGGAAGGAGAGGAAGGAGGGAAAGTAGGGGAAGGAGATGAAGGAGGCATTTGATTGTGGGAAACCGCGGTCCTATAGTTCACGTAGGGTCCACAGCCTCAGGAGTTACGATGTCATCCGAGAATGTATCAGACAAATCACGCGGCGTTACGTTGGCACTGGCGACGATAATTGGACCGTTCGGAGCGCATCGCTTTTACGTCGGCAAGGTGGGAACCGGTCTACTCCAGCTTGCCACTATCGGAGGCCTGG
>JAUVRV010000181.1 GCA_030597435.1 Gemmatimonadales bacterium
CTACTGGTTCTATGCTGCTGGAGCTTATCTCATACCGGTCGTCGCACAGATCGTCTTCCCAGACGACCCAGCACTCACAGATGAGTTGGTGTGGCTCATAACCCTGGCGCCGGCATTCCTCCTATCACTGCACTACGGACTCCGCGGCGCCTTTGCAGCACTGATAATGGGGACCTCTCTGTTCATTGTGGTCCAGCTAGTCGTCGCCATCAATTTCACGCCTGACGATTGGAGAATTACCGTTCCTACCTACGTTGCGTACGGAGTTCTGGCAATCTCGGTGGGCTGGCTCTCGGAGGAGCTGCACGGCCATTACCGCGATGCCCTCAAGCAGGAACGAATGGTTGCGATCGGACAGATGGCTCTTACTATCAAGCATTCGTTGAACAACGCACTGACAGCCGTCGTTACGGAGAGTCAGTTCCTTGCAGCCGAATCAGACAATCTCTCCGAAGACCAGCAGGAGTCACTTCGCAGCATCAGTGAGTCAGCACTGTGGATGGCAAGAGAAGTGGACAAGATAACGACGTTGGAAGAGGCACCTGTTACCACCATAAGGTCTGGCTTCGAGATGCTGGATCTACCGGACAAGCCCAAACAGGATGCTGGGTAACCGGAACTCAACCAGCCGCAATCAGGAGCGGTATACATGTCTGCCGACCTAGACAAGGCAACAACGCGCAATTTTCTCGACGGGCTACGATCTCTTGTTACGATTTTCGAAGACCAACGTGATGCGGCACGTGAGCAAGACGCACTCGCCCTCACAGAGTCGAGGGAGCACCATCCCCATGCAATCCTGTTCGGAGACCTGCTTCCCCGACTACAGACCTACTCGTTCGTAACGCTGTTGACGGTCATTCTCAGAGCCAGACTAGCAGTTTTTTGCAAGGCCGTGCGCCAAGACCACGGCTTGGAACAGAGCCTCGATGACATGGACGGGACGTTCTTGGAGAAGGTCCACAAATATCTACGAGATGTGGTGCAAGCAGAGCCACCCGAGGACCTCTGGCATTGGACAGAGGAACTCGTTTCACTGCACACATGTATCGTGGAAGCCGCCGGGAATCCCGACTTGATGAGCAAGTTCGACCGTAGAGTACTACAACAGATCGTACGACGTCGTCCCGGTTTGGCCCTCGAGCAAGACGACCTCTTGTTTTCTAGAGCGCCACATCTGTCTCAAAGACCGCAGCCGGTACTGGGGATCGATACGGAGTGCTGCATGGAAGCGATAACGGCAGCCCAGGGACTGTTTGGATACCTGTACCAGCACAGAACTCCCGGTGGCCCCTGATTCGAGAGCCACCAGCAAGTCCTGACCACTGAGAGCTGCAACTGCGACGCGGTACCAGGTCGCGCCACAACGCCTGACGCGATCGGGACGTTCGAGTACGTAGCGGACGGCGCGCTACCCCCAAATTCCGGTGGCTTTCAGATCCTGCAGGGGAGTTGGTCTTATTCCGTCCGATCATTGAGTTGCCTCACGAGTCTGCCATCCCGCGGTTATCAGAGAGGCGAGCGACATGCCATTGATGGCGTGGCCGTAAGTACATACTATGCATTAACTTAGATGACGGCCGCCTGTTGGGCAACCGGGACTGTGTTACCGCTTGCGGCAACGAATGCCGACCATGTTTTCCGGTGAGCATCGGGTGAGATGCGACATGTACTCTGCCCCTAGCACCCCTCCCGACCCAAAGGCTACCTTAGGCCATGACCTACGCCCTCATGAGTAGCGGCGGTAAAGACTCGACGTTGGCACTGGACCGTGCCCGTCGTGAACAACTCGACGTCCGCTACTTCGTGAACATCTACGACAGGGCCACACAACGAGTGCGGTTTCATGGGGTCCGTCGCGACCTGATAGAGTCCCTGGCGCAAGCGCTCGGGCTCGACCCGATCATGAAAGAAGCAGGCGAAGACGGATTCGAATCGGCGTTTTCCGACGTGCTGCAGCAACTCAAGCAGCGCGATGTCGCCGGTGTTGTGTTTGGCAATGTGCACTCGTCGGATGTGAGGGCGTGGTATGAAGACCGGGTCAGGGCGGCAGGTCTACAGCACATCGAGCCCCTGTGGGGCGAACCGTCGATCGAGTTGGCGTGGGAGGTGGTTGAGCGCGGCTATCAGGCGCTGATAGTGAGCGTTGATCTGGCACAGGGAGCAGCCGCGTTTCTGCAACGGGAGTTTGACGCTGATCTGGTCACCGACCTGGGGTGCTCCGACGATCTGGATCCTGGTGGAGAGCATGGTGAATACCACACTTTCACCTACGACGGCCCGGAGTTTGAAAGTGCGGTTCCATTCGCGTTGGGCGACACCGTCGAGAAGAAGGGGCACCGGTTCATAGACCTACAGCCGGTTTCGGATCGTTAGCTTGAACATGTGAGTACCCCATCCACTGCCGATCGGCTACGCGCGCTGCAGCGGGACGACAAGTGGTTTCTCTCCTGCGGTGATGGTGTCATTTGGGCACCCCCATTTCCATCATCGCTTCACTTGCCGGGCTTCTGGGATGAGGCCCTCGTTTTCAACCACACGATCTCACCGCTCTTCACCGTCGCACTCGTAGGTCCAGACGGCAACCCACTACCACTGTCACAGACTCGCCGTACCTGGCAACCCCACAGGCTCTCAATTGAGTGGCGTGCGCCCGGTGATCTCGCTCTCATGGAACAACGCTATGCACTCCCGGGAGGACAATTCGTTTCACGGTGGCAGCGGAGTGATGGTAGCCCCTGGGGGAGCGGTGATACGGCCCATATGAGTCTTGTCGCCTACACGGCACAACCCGGAGATGATGTAGCGGAGGTCTTGCCCCTCGAGCAGCCGCCGGCCCTGAGTTGGCGGCGCACAACCCACGATCGTCGAGATGCCGCCTCGAGCATTGCCATGACTCTCGCGGTCGACGCGGAAGTACAACGTGGTGTGGTTCGGCTGGCTGCCGTGCGCTCTGAGGGAAACACTACGATCCCGTCCTGGACCGCCACACCGTTCTGGGAATCGTGGCTACGGGATTCTCAAGGTGGACTGAAACAAGAAATCGGTCTGCAGGGGATCTCCACGTCCGGCGTCGTGTATGCCGCGGTTGCGGTTCCTCTCAACACAGTTGGTGGCCCGGACATTTCATTCTCAATCCACCTCAATCCCGATTTGCAGAGGGCGGGGTCCAAGTCCACTCCTCATGCCGTCCGACACGGCGACGCAGACCGCGATCCTGCGGCTCCCTGGATCGAGTTCTACGACTCTTTTCCGAGCTTCAGCTGTTCCGATCCGTACATGACGCGCTACTACGACTACCGCCTGTACGGGTTGCGCTTGAACATGCTCGCGGGAAACAGCGGCAATGTCTACCACCCGGCGGTTGCCGAAGGCATTGCGTACTTCCACGTACCCATTACGTACAGTGCACAGTGCCACATGTGGGAGACTCGCTGGGCGCGTGACCCATGTGTCGCCCGAGGTTCGCTGCTCAACTTCCTCGACCACCAACGGGAAGACGGGTCGCTGCACGGCCGGATCTACACCAATCACATGCAGGAAACTGATTTCTATCATGCCAACTGGGGTGATGCGGTACTCGCCGTGGACGCGGTCGCACATGATGTTGACTTTCTGCAACGCGGGTACGATGGCCTCAGCCGTTATGCCAATTGGTTGGATCGGACACGTGACCGGGAAGACAGCGGTATGTACGACGTCGTCAATCATTTCGAAACCGGTCAGGAGTTCATGTCGCGCTACCAGGTTGTGGATCCGGACGCCGATCTGCGGGGCTGGAGTGATGGGCTGCGACTCAAGGGAATTGACGTCACTGTCTACACGTATCAGCTGAAGCGGGCGTTGGCCATCATGGCAGGACTGATCGGCCGCGCAACAGAAACGCAATCATGGCTCGACGGGGCAGATAGAATCGGCGGCGCGATCATGCAGTCGATGTGGGATCCGGAAGTTGGCATGTTCAGCGATGTCGACCCCCGTACCATGTCGCGCACGGGCGTCAAGGCCGGTGTCTGCTTCTATCCTCTCCTCACCGACCTGCTCGACAAGGCGGCGGTCGAGAGCCTAGTGAGTCACCTGAGCGATCCGCGGGAGTTCGCCACGCCGTTCCCGGTACCGTCATCGAGCCTGGACGATCCACTGTTCGATGCCAACGCCGAGTGGAAGGGCAAACGCCACAACTGTCCCTGGAATGGGCGGACGTGGCCGATGGTCAACAGTCACATCCTCGAAGGCCTGTTGAGACAATGGCACAGTGGCCGCAGATTCGTCGGCGACTTGGCGGGCGACATGCTCGAGCGTTTCATAAAGATGATGTTCCACGACCGCGACCTCTCCCGCCCCAACTGCTACGAGCACTACAATCCGATCACCGGACACGCTTCGGTGTATCGCGGCATAGACGACTACCAACACTCTTGGGTAAATGACTTGCTCGTTCGTGGCGTAGCCGGACTGGAACCGACCTCGCGCGGGATATTGGTCGACCCGTTGCCCTTGGCAATGGACCATGTAACCCTACTCGGAGCAACGGTCCGAGGTCGCCGCGTGGAGGTACATAGGAGCGGTGGAGATATCACTATCGTCATAGATGGTGAGAAACATCATTCGCAGGTGGGGCAACCACTCGAGGTGCCATATGACTGATGCGGTCACTGCAAGTGCCGTCACTCTCCATGGCATCGAGAAGTGGTTCGGTTCGGTCGCGGCGGTGCTGTCGTTCGACCTGGAGATCCATTCAGGCGAACTCGTAGTCCTGCTAGGACCTTCTGGTTGTGGCAAGACCACCGTCCTGCGGATGATCGCGGGGCTCGAGGAACCGACCAAGGGTGACATCAAGATCGGCGCGACGACGGTAAACGACATTGAGCCCGCGCAGCGCAACGTGGCAATGGTGTTTCAGAACTACGCCTTATACCCACACATGACCGTGCAGCAGAACCTCGGATTCGGACTCAAGATGCGCAAGGTACCACGGGCCGAACTCGACACCAAGGTAAGCAATGCGGCTGCAGTCCTGGGATTGACCGATCTCCTGTCGCGGCGACCGGGCCAACTCTCCGGCGGCCAGCGGCAACGTGTAGCGCTTGGTCGCGCACTCGTGCGAGAGCCCAGTGTTTTTCTGTTCGATGAGCCGTTGTCGAATTTGGACGCTCGTCTTCGCCTCGAGATGCGCGGTGAGATCGCCCAACTACATCGGAGACTCGGTACCACGATGGTCTATGTGACGCATGATCAGGTCGAGGCCATGACGTTGGGACAACGCGTCGCAATAATGAAAGAGGGGTTGCTACAGCAGTATGCCCCACCCCTCGAGGTCTACCAGAAACCGGCCAATCTGTTCGTAGCCACCTTCATTGGGTCGCCACCGATAAACACGATCTCCGGCACTGTGACCTACGCGGACGGCCACTCAATGTTCGAGGCACACGGCCTGGAGCTGGCCCTAACATCGCTTTCTCATTCCGGACCGACTGCGCTAGGTGTGCGCGCCGAAGCACTGTCGCTAGTAGCGAACGTGCACGACGTCGACTTCATAGCAGAGATCGTGCGTCTCGAACCCCTCGGCAATGAGGTGTTGGTGTACTTGGGTGGCCCCGGTGAACACAGCTGGGTAGCTCGCGTCGACCCCGAGTACCGTTGCGCAGCCGGTGACACGGTCGGCGTACGACTGGACCGCTCACGCATACATCTCTTCGCCGGCCCCAACCAAGAACGTATCGAATACCGCACCAGCTCCGAGATCCACACAGGATGAGAAGCAGCTCCTCCTCCCTGCCCCTGCTGCTCTTGCTGCCGCTGCTAATCTCCGCGGCGAGCTGCCGGTCGGATCCCAATGCCCAAATCACCCTCCGCGTCTTGAACTGGGCCACCGATCTAGAGGTCATGGCCGAGCAGCGAATTGCTGACGGTTTTGCAGAATTGCACCCCGAAGTCCGCGTGATCGTCGAGTCGATCGTGAGCAACTACGGCGAGAAGTTGGCCACCGAGATAGCCTCGGGGAGCCCGCCGGATGTGTTTCTCCTCGACGCATCTGATGTGCCAATCTTCGTCGAACGAGGACTCGTTCTCGATCTCAGTCCCTATGCAACACGGGTCGGCTATGAACCCGAGCGTGTGTTCTCCGAAG
>JAUVRV010000195.1 GCA_030597435.1 Gemmatimonadales bacterium
CGCATCACTACATCACTCAAGGACTCGTCCGAGTGTCGCCTGGCTCGTTCGAGCCGCTCGTAGGCCTCTAGGGTCAGGGAGATAGTCTTGGTATCCATATAGACAATGTGCGTGGTTCGTGCATCGATGTCGATTCCAGGTGCGTCGACGCTTGCCATGCGAGTACCGCAACGACCACCAGCCCAGCCCGTAGGCCTAGCCGGCGTGTAGGAATGCCGCTTCCCGGTGCCTCAATAGAGTTTAACCGCGGGTGAACCCGCGGCTCGGCTGGCTGTCGCTGAAGCGACGCTAGTCCCGGTGGCCCGGTGGCCCGGTAGCCCGACAACCCCGCATCGTCTTCTGTCATCTTTGCATGATATTGGTGACTCACCTTGGTGTCATTCTTCATGTTGTCGTGCCGGCAGTCCTGACAGGTACCCCCGACCTTGCTCGCCGGGCCCAGCGGTCGTAGTGTTGTGACTTGAAGGGGTGACACATGCCAAATCGAGCGCCTGACTGGCTGGCGCAAGCGCGGCGTGATTTGGAACAGGCGTCGTCGTCGCAGCGTGATGACAGACACGAGTGGGCGTGTTTTGCGGCGCACCAATCGGCCGAGAAGGCGCTGAAGGCCCTCCACCTGCATTTGGGCCAGGAAGTGTGGGGTCACGTCGTTGCGCGGCTGGTGCAGGAGCTGACCGTGGACCACGATGCGTCGCTGCTCGACAAGGCGAAGGTACTCGACGCTTTCTACGTTCCGCCGCAGTATCCCAACGGGCACCCGGCCGGGGCACCGTTTGAGCACTACGGATCGTTGCAGAGCGAGGAAGCTATTCGGTATGCCGGTGAGATCCTTGAGTTCGCAAGTTCTCAAATGGCCTGACAGGACTGACGTCGAGGAGGCCGTACGGCGCTGGGCGCTTGCGGAGCGTGAACGCCGGCCCGATCTACTGCGCGTGGGTTACTTTGGGTCCTACGCTCGGGGCGATGCGGGAGTCGGCAGCGACCTCGATCTGGTTGCGGTGGTGCGAGCATCCCAGGCGCCGTTCGAGCGCCGCGCCCTGGACTGGGATCTCAGCCAGCTGCTTGTTCCAGCCGAGATACTCGTCTATACCGGACTCGAGTGGGAGCAACTGATGCAGGCTGGGGGCCGATTTGCCCGCATGCTCCAGGAGGAAGCCGTCTGGCTGTGAAGCGGTGCGGCACGGCACAAATCGTCAATCAAAAACCGTGAATCCTAAGCCTCTCCTCCCGGACCGGTACGTCCAGCAACCCGGTAGCCCGACAACTCAGCCGTCGTCTTCCATCGTCTCTTCCCGGCGGCCACGTTAACACGCCGGTCGCGACGGACGGAACTCGGTAACTCGATCGCCTTGGCAATAGATTGTGCCGGGCCGCGACTACCGCCTCTCGCGGATACGTTGCGATCTCCGGTGCCGGTAGGTCGGTCATCGTTGGGTATTGAGTGATAGTCGGAGACCCTGGGGGTGCGAGCGCTGCCCACCCTCGCGCCACCGGCAGCCCGCCCGCACATTTGCAGGATGACCTCACGCACCTGTCCGAGCTGCGCCACCGAGATGGAACCTGAACATTATGGAACCTGAACAACAAAGGAAGAGATGACCAAGATTGCGATGGTTTATCCGTCATGGCACAACGAAACTCACAACGCAACCTTGCTTTACAGCCCGCTAGCCTTGGGTTATCTGGCGCGGCATACCCCTGAGCACTACAGATTGAATCTATACGACGAATATGTGGACGAAGACTTCGATCCCGATAAAGTCGATGCTGACTTGGTTGCATTCTCTCCCATCACATCAGGGATCAACCGGGCGTACGGGTTGGCCGGCCGACTCAGGGAACGAGGCATCACATGTGTAAGCGGAGGCGCCCATGTTTCAGCCCTGCCGGATGAAGCCTTGGAACACTTCGACGCGGTGATCATCGGTGAAGGCGAGGGTCCCTGGAAGGAATTCTTGCAGGATTTTGAACGAGGGAAGATCCAAGAAACATATTTTGGTCGTATGGATGTGTCTCTTGAACATTTGGGAACACCTCGACGCGATCTGATCCATCCTAACTACAAATACCCTGCCCTCATGACTTCGCGAGGGTGCCCCTATTCCTGTTCATTCTGCTACCTCACGGTGTACAAGAACCGCAAACACCGCATGATCCCACATGAAACCGTTCTCGAGGATATGGACAGTTTGAAACAGCACCCGATTCTTGTCGTTACCGACGAGAATTTCATCGGCTATGGCGAGTCTGACATCGAAGATCGGAAAGTTCTGTTGGAAAAAATGATTCGCAGGGAATACAAATTCCTTTGGGGGTGCCAGTCGACCGTCAGTCTATACAAGGAGCCCGAACTGATGACTTTGATGCACCGGGCAGGGTGTCGAGCGGTATTTCTCGGATTCGAAGCCATGCAGGAAGATTCCCTGGCCGAAGTAAACAAACGACATAACGTTGGAGTCGATTACAATGAAGTTGTGAGAGCGTTGCATGATCACAAACTCGGAGTCATCGCCTCTTGCATTCTCGGGATGGACTCACATGGCAAGAACTACCACAAAACGCTGATCAAGTCGCTCAAAGAGTCGAAGGCAGATTTCCCAAGAATATTCTTGATGACGGCATGGCCGGGCACCCGTCTCTTTAAGGACCTGCAAGCAGAAGGTCGAGCAAGTCGGGATTGGGACACGGTTCGGAAAGACATGCCCTCAGTGAAGTATAAGCACTACACGCACGAGGAGATGCGGAAAGCCCGCGAAGAAGTCATTCATGCGTTCTCCAATGTCGTCCACATTTCCCAAGTCGTGTTCAGATGGATGTTCAAAGATCGCTCGACTATCAAGCTTTTCATACGTATTGCCTTCCGCAGCATGATCATCGAAAGGATGAAGCGCTTTCGGGTGCAGAATCCCCGTAGTGGTCAAACAGATGGGCAACTTTTCCCAAGAAAGCAAGAAGGATCTCAGAATCGAAGACATTCGTCTGCCAATGGTTCTACTCACCGCCCGATGCAACGGACAGCCAGTTCGGCCCAGGGGTCATTGCCACGAGGGACCGAGGAGATCGTTAGAGCACAAACCGAACACTAAGCAAGGGGGAACCGTGGGGACCGTGTTCTACAACCTTCACGAGGGATGGACAGTACTCGACTCGGCGTTCTTCAGTCTCATTACGCTGACCACCGTCGGGTTGGGCGAGCGTGTCACGAACTGCGGATTCCGGATGATGACCGAACCTGGCGCATCATGTACCACGTCGGCACCACCGAGATAGTGGTACTAGAAGTATTCAAGAAGAAGACGAGCCGCACTGAAAAGGCGACTATCGAACTCTGTAGAGCAAGACTCAAAGCATACTTGGCAGTGAGGTAACCGATGGCTCGGGCGACCAGGCGCAAGCGCCTTGCAGACGCAGGGTTCAAGACAACATCAGCGCGGGACTTCCTGGGTCTGACCGATGAGGAACTCGCGTACATCGAGATGAAGGTGGGGTTGGCACGCGCTCTCAAGCGATACCGTACCTCGAAGCTCAAGATGTCGCAGCAACATCTGGCCGAGTTGATTGGGTCCAGCCAGTCGAGAGTGGCAAAGATGGAGGCCTGTGATCCGTCGGTCACGCTCGATCTACTCATAAGGTCGATGCTCTCAACCGGGCTCAAGCGAGCCGACATAGCGCGCGCTCTCGGGCGGTGAGGGGAAGCCCGATCGCCGTGGCGATAGATTGTGCCGAGCCGCGGCCTTGGCCGCGGATATCCGGGCTCGGCGGCTCGCTCCCATCTCCCGGTGCCACAAGGCCGTACCTCGCAGGGATCCGCTCAACCGGGACCGATGGCTTGTTTTGACAGCAACGGTCACTGGCGGGCACTACATAAACTCCGAGTACCCTGAGGGAGGCGCCAAGCAATCGACCGTTTGGCTCGGCTGGTCCCGGTCAGCCGGCAGGCTATGTTGCTGCATGTAGAGGGGGCATGTAAATATTACATGTACTACATTCATGTACATCATGAGCCGCAAGAAGATCAAGAAGTCCACCGTGCGAGAACCCGTCCAGGTCTACATGGACAGACACGATCGGGATCTGCTCGAGGAGTTGGCTCGGAAGACGGGAGCGTCACGGGCCGAGTTGTTGAGACAAGGCCTTCGCCACCTTGCGGAACATCTCTTAGAGGAGCGTGCTCCGGGCTCTTCGTTGAGTGAGGTTGTCGCATCGCTCGGAGAGAATCCGGAGCTTCCGACAGACCTGGCCGCGCGACACGACCAGTACTTGTATGGCAGCAGTGCGGAAGAGCCGCGCACTAATTGACACGAGCGCGCTGCTGGCGCTCGCCAATCCGCGCGATCAGTACCACACGCGTGCCGTGCAGATAGCCCGGAGCGTAGTCCAGTCGGGACGGCGCCTCGTTGGCACCACGTTGATTCTCGCCGAGTTCCAGGCGCATCTCCTGTACCGCACCGATACAGCTCGAGCGCGGTCGGTCGTCTCCGCCTTGTTCGACGATCCCCTGTACGAATGGTTGGATGTGCCGGCCGATCTCGTCCGCACGGCATTCAGCGCGTGGATCGAGAAGTATCACGATCAGCAGTTGTCCTTGACGGATGCCGTGAGCTTCGAGGTAATGGCACGCCAACGGATCGACGAGGCGTTTGCGTTCGACCAGCATTTTGTGACGGTGGGATTCACGCAGCTAGTGTGAGCACTCTCGACCTAATGGTGCCAACCCTTCTTCCAGAAACGGCTGTGAAGATCCCGGTGACGCGGTTGCCAGGTGTCCCGGCGGCCGACTGCCCGGTTTCCCGGTGACCCGGTTGCCCGGTGTCCCGGTAGCCCGGCAACCCCGCCCCTTGTCTTCGATCGTCCTAGCCCGCCTTCGACCGTCGTAGCCCGGCGGTCACGGCGGACGTGACCCGGTAGCCCGGTGGCCCGGTAACCTGGGACCCCGGTATACCAGTGTCCCGGTATACCGCTATCGCGACTGTGCTACACTATGAAATCCGTGATCGTTTGGCTGGGTGATAGGGGAAGGGGGATCCGTGGCCGTTGAATCTTCTCTCGGCTCAGTACGCAAGCACCCTCAATCCTGGCACCCGCCCATAGTGCCGCTCGTTCTTGGTCACAACCGGCTTTTCGAACGCCAATCCGGTGGCAGCAATCCAAAGGTCGTTGGCACCGATCAGCAATCCGTTCGCTTGTAGGTAACGGAAAGCCTGACCGTACTGCCAGCAGACATCGGTGGTGCAGGGCAGGACCTTGAACGGTTCGATGTATTGCTCCCACCTCGTCCGGGTGTCCAGAGCAAAACCCACCGCCATCTCGCCTGCCACGGTAAAAGTGGTGAACAAGGAAGACGACTCATGCTCGGTGAGAAACTGCTGCGCCGCCCCCGGGCTACCCGCATTCAACTCACGCTCCAAATCGATCAGGAACGTGGTTTCTAGGATCAGTCCGTCTGCCATTTGTCGGCGGGTGGAAGGTCGGATTCCTTGAATGCCGCTAGCCGCTCCAGTTCCTCAGTCGAGTAGCTGGGGCCGCGTTCTCTCACCAGGCGTAGGTAATCGCCGGCGGTAACCGGCTCCTCGTCCCAGTTGGCTCGCATTACGACTTCGCTGAACGACTCAGCCGGGTGGCGCCTGGCTCGTTTGAGCCGCTCGTAAGCCTCGAGCTTGAGCGATATCGTCTTGGTAGCCATGCATGCAATGTGCATGGAGTGTGCAGAGATGTCAATTTGCATTGTCTATTGGGCCAATATTGGGAAGAAATGCACAGATCATGCACAGAACTGTCGTATCCCGGCGGTCGTGGGCTCCCGACGGTCGCGGCGGACGGTCAATAAGAACTCCGTGGCCTTATGAAATCCGTGATCGTTTGGCGGGGTCGTTGTGGGATGGGATCCGTGGCCGTCTGATCCGTGGCTGACTTC
>JAUVRV010000417.1 GCA_030597435.1 Gemmatimonadales bacterium
CCAAAGAACACGCTGACGTAGACGTCATCCTCACGCGCCTCCCAACGACGCGCCCGCTCCATGATGTCCATGGCAGGAGAGGCACCGGTCCACTGCAGCACCGTCGCGGTAATGACACCTGGCTTGCGAGTCGCCGTTGTCGCAATGAAGTCACCTTCCAAGGTCCGGATCAGCATCCGTGCGGCTCGTTCACCCTGGATGTACGCGTCATAGTGCGGGAACCGCTTCACTACAAACGACATGTCGGCGTAACGCAGGAACTCCGCGTCTTCATTGCCGTGCAGGTCGAACGTCCCGACGATCGGGACATCGGGGCCCACCACTTCCCTTACGCGCCGAGCAACCTCAGCCTCGGGCCGCGGAACATTGCGGACGGCCATGGCACCATGCAGCGCCAGGTATACTGCGTCCACCGGCATGGCCGCTGCCAGATCCCGCAGGATCCCGGTCATGAAGTGATCGAACGTCTCCTCGGTTATCCAACTCGCCGAGGAACCGCCGAAAACATCACCAGGTGACTCGAGCCCGATCAACTCCACCCCGCCGTACTCGCGTGCGCGGGCCACAAAACCTGCGATGTACGAATCGGCCTCGAATATCTCGTCACCCTGGTACGGCGCCCGGAGTCTGGTCCAGCGTTCCACATCCGTGTCACCGCCGGGGCAGAACGTACATGTCTCCTGTTGGAACCGTGCGATCGCGATCCGATAGGGATTGGCATCGGTGCCCTTCTCACTGCACCCAACCACAAGCAGACACACGGCCGCAAGTGCCACCACGCACAACCTTGGGTTTCTCATCTCAGTTCTCCCGAAACAGAACAAGACACGGCTGGAAAGTCTCGCCGCTGAAGTACGGCTAATCACCGTGAATCTATCCCGGTGACCACGTGCGAGCTATCATTCCCCACGACGGCATGACACGACCGAGCGTTGGCCGGCCGTCCCCCTACCTGGATCAACACGAACAGAGTCACAACATGAGGACAGCACAACCATGATGAGCATCACGCGATCCGCCGTCGTATCCGGCGCCGTCTATGGGTGTATTCTGTCAGGGCTGGTTCATACACCCATCGAGGCTCAGAGCGAAACCACATTCGAGATCACCGTTCCGGCAAACGCTCACGCCGATGCCATCACCGGACGGGTATACGTGATGATCGCCCGAGCTGCCAACCGCGAGCCCCGACTCCAGATCGGACGTACCGGTGAGCCGTTCTTCGGTCGCGACATCGAGCAGCTACAACCAGGAGACATTGCCACGATCGACGCGTCAGATCTCGGGTGGCCGGTAACCAGCTTGAAGGACCTTCCGGCCGGCGAGTACTACGTACAAGGATTCGTCAACGTCTATTCCGAGTTCCGTCGGGCTGACGGTCACGTACTGTGGATGCACGACGATCAGTGGGAGGGCCAGCGCTTCAATCGATCGCCCGGCAATCTGTACAGCGATGTACAGCGAATCCGACTCGATCCGGAGAGCGGATACACGATTCACCTCGTTGCCGACAACGTGATCCCGCCAATCGAATTGCGGGAGAACACCGAATGGGTTGAGCGCTTCCGTTTCCAAAGCCCCATGCTGAGCGAATTCTGGGGTCGGCCGATCTACCTGGGAGCCACCGTATTGTTGCCCAGAGACTATCGCTCGACCTCCATCGAGTACCCCGTGCTATACCGGCAGGGGCACTTCTCGAGCGGGAATCCACTGCGCTTCAGCGAGGGTGGTGCGTTGCATCAGGAGTGGGTCAAGGACGATTTCCCCAGGATGCTCGTCGTTACTTTCCAACACCCTGCGCCGTACTTCGATGACTCGTATGCAGTGAATTCAGTCAACGTAGGGCCTTACGGTGACGCATTGCTGCAAGAGCTGATTCCAGAGATAGAGCAGCGATACCGGGCCATCAAAGAGCCGTGGGCAAGACTGCTGGACGGTGGATCGACGGGGGGTTGGGAGGCACTGGCCCTTCAGATATTCAATCCCGACTTCTTCGGCGGCGCATGGTCATACTGCCCCGACCCGGTGACTTTCACAAACGTCGAAGGAGTGAACATCTACGAGGATGAGAACGCGTTCTATAAGGATCGCGGTTGGTTCACGGTCCCGACCATAAACACGCGCGAAACCAATGGAGACGTGCGTCTCACATCAAAGCAACGCAATCAGTTTGAATTGGTTAGCGGAACCAGAGGACGTTCGGGTCAGCAACTCGACATATGGGCCGCCGTCCACGGTCCAATCGGTGACGATGGTTACTTCAAGCCCCTATACGACAAGAAGACCGGTGTGATCGATCACGAGGTTGCCGAGTACTGGCGTGAGAACTTCGACCTGCTATACCACCTGCAGCAGAATTGGGATTGGCTGGGTCCCAAACTGGTGGACAAGCTTCGCATCTACACCGGTGACATGGACAACTACTATCTCAATAACGCAGTGATGGAGATGGAAACCTGGATGAAGGCCACTGAGAATCCGCACTATCCTGGTTTCTTCATGTACGGTCGTGGCAGGGGTCACTGTTACAGCGGTCCGGTCACCACCGCCGAGCGCTTGAAGGAGATGGCCCAGCATATCATGCGGCATCAGCCAGCGGTGAGAGACACACAGTGGTGGCAGTACTAGAGACCA
>JAUVRV010000127.1 GCA_030597435.1 Gemmatimonadales bacterium
AAGACGTGTCGTACATCGCGGGAATGGACCGGTTCAGTCCCGCGATCAATGAAGAGACGAGCGGGTACCTGAAGGATCTGGGCGCGGCCACGGCCAGCAACGGTGCCGTCGGCCTTTACCACATGGAGGGTGTGACCCCGGAGGCCGTCAAAGAGGGACGCGACCTTCTCAACGAAGGGTATCAAACCTACGTCATCGACGATGCCGAGCTGGACCGCATCTACAAGACCTACCCTGACCTCTGGAAAGCCGAGCACGGTGACCCGCAGAAAGTGTTCCTGGGTTGTCCCCACATGACCTACGGTCAGATGACCGAGTGGGGCAAGCGCATTGTGGACGCAATGGAAAAGGCGGGGGAGAAAAAGATCGGCGTACCCACGTACATGTTCGGATCTCAGTATGTGAAAGATGCCTTCGAAAAGAAGAATCCGGAAGTGGCGAAAAAGCTGAAGGATTACGGTGTCTCCATCCCGATCAACTGTCCCATGATGTGGTGTTCCACCCCAGTGGAGATGAACGAACGTGTCGCCACGAACTCCAACAAGACACGGGTCTACACCACGGCTCGTTTCTTCTTCGACGATGCGCTGACGGAGTTGATCGTAACGGGTAAGCTGCCGGCGGACGTCCGCTAATTCGGACTGAGACGCGCAACCAAATGACTATGGAAAGGACTTGAACGATGACTTCCCAGACATTCAAAGGACGACCAGCGGTTCCCGGCAGCGTGGCAGGATCGGCAGAGGTCTCACACGTTGGGTTCAACACGTGCGCCACGTACGTCGATGTTTTGATTTCAGGCGTCGATTCCGGGGTGTGCCAGGATCATGACAACAAAGATCTCCTTGGACACGATCTCGCGGACAAAATTTTGTGCATTCCGCAAACGATTGGGTCAAGCAGCGCCGCGACGTTGTTCATGATCATTATCGAAAAGGGGATTCAACCCAAGGCAATGCTGTTCGCCAATCACATCGACTCGCTCGCCGCTTGTGGGATCCTCATGGGGGACATCTGGCTGGGCACACGGATCGTCACGGTCGATCTCCTCGGCGACGAGTTCCTCGATGCCGTCAAGACGGGAGACACGGTCAAGGTGAGTGAGGACGGAACGGTCGAGATTCAGGCGGCCTGACTTCCACGACACCGAAACGGGACGATCCGATGCTTTACGTGCCGGGCTCCAGAAGACACGCGATCAACGAGGCCGGGCAGGTGGTGGTGAGGGACAACGGTGTGCTTGCCGGAGGAAGCCGGGGTCGTGGTTCGCGGGAGCGATCTCGTCGGCCTCGGCACGAGTTGGAGTGGTCCCATCGACAAGATGTTGCGCAATCAGGTGAGCTCGGAGGCGTGTTGTCTGGTGCAGTTCACCGAGAGCCTCTGGGCCACACCCAACATCCAGCTTACCATCAATCCGTCACAGACTCTCGATACGGATATGCTGTGGGTGATCGCGGTGCTGCGTCTGCGGGTGGCAATATGATGAAAGTCTCGGAATGCTGAGCGCCGTCATCATCGTGGTGGCCATCGGCCTGGCCGGATACCTCGCGTTCTCCAAGCTCCTGGCCGGCTCCTCGAACTGGAAAGCCACCGTGACGCCGCTGGCTTCCATTATGGGCAGCGGATTTCTCGTCAGCGCACCACTGCTGGCTGGCGTCGTCGGCAACCTGGCCGTGGTCTGCATGGCGGCGTTGCTGATTCTGGCGTACGCGGTCGGCGGTGCCATTCGCTTCAACATCCGCCATTTCGAACCGATCGAGAACAGCGGTCACGGCCCGGCGCAGGACGTCGCGTTCCTGTCCCGTGTGGTGCTGGCGGGCGCGTATTTCATTTCCGTGACGTATTACCTGCAACTTCTGGCGGCGTTTGTGTTGAACGCCGTCGGCGTGCAGAGCCAGCTCGCGGCTCACGTGATCACCACGACGTTGTTGGTGATGATCGGCGGCATCGGCATGTGGCGCGGACTGAACGAGCTGGAGGCTGTCGAGAAATATGCCGTCAGCCTCAACCTCGGCATGATCGGCGCGCTACTCGTCGCGTTGGCGGCCTACAACGTCAATCTGCTCCTGGGAGGTGATTGGCAACTCCCGAATATCTCATCGACCATCGACTTTCACGACCTGCGCGTGCTGTTGGGTCTCTTGATCGTAGTCCAGGGATTCGAGACGTCCCGGTACCTCGGAGGCAAGCACTCTGCCGATCAGCGGATTGCAACGATGCGGGCCGCGCAGCTCATCTCGGCGGTCATTTACGTGCTCTTTGTGGGACTGGCCACGGTGCTGTTCCACGATGGGCTGGGAGCCGACGTCACGGCCATCATCGACATGACGAGGCCGGTGGCCGTCGTGCTGCCGCTGTTGCTCTTCATTGCGGCCATCGGCAGCCAGTTCAGTGCAGCGGTCGCCGACACCTCGGGAGCGGGCGGCCTGATCGAGGACATCACTCGAAACAAGCTGCCGACCCGCTACGCCTATCTGCTCATCCTGCTGGTCACGGTCGCGATCACCTGGGAAACCGACGTCAATGGCATCATTGCGTACGCCTCACGCGCCTTTGCCCTGTTCTACATGTTGCAGTGCATCGTTGCGCTACTCGTCGCCTGGAAGACGAAGGATCTCCCTAAACGGTCGCTGCGGCTGGTGACATTTGCCATCCTCGCCGTTGCGTGCCTCCTCGTGTTTGCGCTGGGGGTGCCCTCGGAATGAACGTGATTTGATCTCGAACGGAGCTTGACTTGACATGAGAAAGGCGATTCGTACACTGGCGTTCTTATCCTGTATCGCGGTCGCGCAGGTGAGCGCCGCGATGGGTCAGACTGCCACGTCCCAGGATACCGTGGTTCGTAAGCCGGCCAGGTTTGCAAACCTTGGGTCCCGGAAACTCGGCGAAGCGGTAACAGACACAGCGGGGCAGCGAAAGGTGTGGCCGCACATGCTGCCGATATTCGGTCAGAAAGTGACCGACCTCGGCTTCGAATTGCCCAACCCTTACGGCATTTCCCAAATTGGGGCCTACGTGCGTCAGGACCTGATCCTGAGCAACCTCGAGGTTTCTAATGACGGTGGGAACACCTTCCAGCCCGTCGATTTCGTCGAGTTTCCGGGGGTCAATGCTGAAGATCTTGCGTTGGAGGCGAAACTCGATGCCTGGCTGTTCCCCTTCATGAATGTGTACGCGATCGGCGGGTACATCAATGGGACCGCCAACTTGACCGTGGGCATTCCGCTGGACTCCATGCTTTCGTTCCTCGGTCTGGACGTGTGCAGCAGAGGTGGCCCACTGCAGCCGGACTTCTGCAACGAAGTTATCGCCCTCCCGATCGAGCCCAAGTATCACGGATACAGCTACGGACTCGGTACGGTGTTGGCGGTGGGCTGGCGCGATTTCTTTGCCGCGTTCCCTATTACTTTCGTCTGGTCGAACCTCAACATTACTGAATCGACCATCTCGACTTCAACGATGGAGATTCTAGTCGGTCGCATTTTCAAGCTGGAAGGCGGCAAGGCGCTGGAACTTTTCGTCGGGAGCCAGTACCTCGATGCCTCGTACAAGGTCAGGGGCAGCGTTACCCTGCCGCTGTCCGATGTCGACCCCTCTCTGAATGACGTTGAGGTGGACTACTCGCTCGATGAAAACAACAAGGACAAGTGGAATTTCGTACTGGGCGGGCAATACCAGATCAGTGCGAAATGGGACATACAGGGACAGATCGGCTTCCTGGGGTCCCGCGAGCAGATCGTACTCAACGGCGTGTACCGTTGGTGATCGATGGGTAGACGCGCGTCGCTGACGAGTAACTGTCCAACAACGTCATGAGCGACTACATCCAAGCCAGCGTGACGATTGTTTCGTTGGTAAACCCGGTGATCTGTGGCGCCATGTTCGTCGAGGCTACCGCGGGGCGATCGCGCCGCTCCCAGCTGGCGGATGCGACGCGGACCATCGCGGCGGTCTTTGTGATCCTGGCGATCGCGGCGTTGGTGGGCGTGAAGGTACTGAGTGCATTCGGTGTATCACTCGACGCGTTTCGCGTAGCCGGTGGGATCGTGTTGATGTGGATGGGATTCTCGATGCTGCGCGGCAGCGACTCGCACAAGGTCGAGCGCGCGTCAAAGTCGCAGGATGCCGCTTCGCTGACCCCGCTGATCCTCTTCGCGGCGAGCCCTGGCACTATTGCGGGCGTCATCACGATTGCCGTCACACACTCCGGAGAGGCCCTTCCAATCTCTGCGCTCGTGGGCGTTACCGCGACTCTGTTGGTGACGTGGTGCGTTATGCTCGTCGTGGCTCGGTCGGAGGGAAAGCGTGGAGGGGGCGGACTGGTGCACGATGTCGTGACGCGGTTCATGGGCCTCATCGTGCTGGCTATGGGTGTGCAGTTCGCCCTCGCGGGGCTCCGGACCTTCATGGGCGGATGAGTCTCTATAACAGAGTCCGCAACAGCAACAGACGGGAAAAGGACACCATGGTGCCACGCAAACGACCACTGAAGCGGTTCCTCGTTGGTTGCTCCGTTGTCCTCGCTGGCCACTCGAGTTTCGCGCCCGCCATCGAGGCCCAAGACGCCCACTACTGGACCAGACAGTACGGTCCCCGGTCCTCACTCCTCGGCGGAGCCGTCATCGGCAGTATCTCCGATGTCAGCGGAACGTTCTACAATCCGGGCTCCCTGGCCCTGGCCGAGCGCCTGCCGTTCGCTATCAGTACGCAGGTGTATGAGCTGCGGACGATCACGCTCGAAGACGGCGCGGGCCGAGGCGTCGACCTGAGTTCTACCCGCTCGGGACTGCAACCATCCCTCATCGCGGGCACCATCTCCCTGAAGTTTCTCGGTGACGACGTGCTGGCGTATTCGCTGCTCACGAGAACCAGGAACGCGACCGACGGACGAGCTTCGATCATTGCATCCGGCTCGGCCCTACCGCCCGATGTCGACCTCGAGGATCTCGTGGGTGTGTCGCAGATCACCGGCAGGTACAACGATATGTGGGGCGGTGTGAGCTATTCGCATGGGTTCGGCTCCCATTTTGGATTGGGTCTCACGTGGTACGGGGCGTTCCGCACGCAGTGGAGACAGAGGGAGACAGTTACTCAGAGAATCGGGACCGACGGTTCGAGCGACGTCAGGGTCAGCCTGCGAAGGGGCAAGTATGCCGACATTCGGACCCTCGCGAAGGTTGGCGCCTACGCTGCCGCCGGCCCACTCACGGCGGGCCTCACACTCACCACACCGAGCCTGCACGTTGCCGGTTGGGGCGAGATCGGTGAGAGCGTGGGAGCGTTCGGACCCGACACGACCACTCTCGCTGCGACTACGCAGACGGGCCTTGCCGCGGAGTACAAATCTCCTCTCTCCGTAGGCGGCGGCTTCGGGTTGCGACTCGGACGGACCCGGCTCGTGGCCAGCGGAGAATGGTTCGACGCCATCGATCCCTACGTCGTGTTGCAGGGCGAGGACTATCTCGCCCAGGAGCCCGAGGAAGTCCGATCCATCGATGTGGTCCAGAGCGCGGACCAGGTGTTCAACTGGGGCGTCGGCGTCGAGCACTCGTTTTCCCAGACCACGACCGGATACGCATCGTTCTACACGGATCGCTCCTCGCTAGCCGGAGACTTGGAGCGTGCCGATCTCTCCCTCGCGAGGTACGACATCGCCTCCGTGTTCGCCGGCATCGACTTCGTCATCGGAAGTTCCCGCATCACGCTGGGGGCTGGATACGGGTGGGGTGACCACCTCGCTCCAGAGTTGACCGATTTGCTGAGCGACCAGGGTGCGGACTCCGAGGCAAAGTTGGTGTACCGCAGCTTTCGTTTGCTGTTTGGATTCGAGCTGGGGCTTTGAGCGATGCGCGTACAGAGTGAACGGGATGCGCGAACCTACGATTGGAAATGAACCAAACACTCCACAAGAGAGGGAACGGATGAATGATTTCGCGGATGCTGCCAAGAAAGGTGGCCTTGGCATGAACGTGTTGGGCATCATCACCATTATCCTGGGTTTCCTGGTGATGCTGGCACCAATGTTGACCGGCTTCTCGATTCTCATGCTGGTGGGAGTCCTCGTACTGATTGCGGGTCTCGTCCGAATGTTCTGGGCCTTCACGGCTGGGAGCTTCGGTAAGGGAGTGCTGGCGTTTGCCATCGGCGGACTGACGCTGCTCTTGGGGCTCGCGCTCATGTTCAACCCGCTGTTCGCATCTGGGGTGATGACGATCGTGATGGCCATCTACCTCATCGTCGATGGTGCCGTCGAGATCAGTGCGGCGTTCGGGCTACGGCCCGAGTCGGGGTGGGGCTGGCTGCTGTTCGGTGGGATCGTGTCGATCCTGCTTGGCATCATGATCTGGCGCCAGTACCCGCTTTCCGGCGCCTGGGCGATCGGTGTCTTGCTGGGGATTAAACTACTGTTCATCGGGCTGAGCATGCTCACCGTCGGATCGACGGTGCGCACAGCCGCGAAGGCGTAGAAGTCGTTCCCGTTCGATGGCCTCGTTGTTCTTTGCAGCGGTTCGCCTGGTTCGAGCTATGTGGCGAGGACTGGAGGACGAGGAGTTTCGCGCCCTCCTGGCCCTCGCCGTGTTGCTGCTGTTGCTAGGTACCCTCTTCTACCACCGTCACGAAGGATGGACGCTGCTCGATTCGGCGTTCTTCAGTCTCATCACGTTGACCACCGTCGGCTACGGTGACTTGGTACCCACAACGCCCCTGTCGAAGATCTTTACGATGGTGTACTTGGTGCTTGGCATCAGCATCTTGGTCGGTTTTCTCAACAAGATCGCCGGCAAGATGGTGGAGCATCGCAAGGGAAGTCACGTACGCCACCAGGCGGAGCCGCGATGATCGGCCGGCTTCCGGAAGGTCTCTCGAGCACGCACGGAGTCACATAATGCGCAAACCAGAGACGGTGCTGGTCCGAGTGATACTGGCCCTACTGGAACGAGCGGAGCAGCTCGGTCTCGACCGGGGTAATCTGGCCCGCCTTACGGGACTCGAAGGGGTTGAGTCGCAGGAACCGGATGCGCGAGTCCCGGTCTCCAAGGAGATCGCGCTGTGGGACCTGATCACAGTACACAGTCCGGATCCTGCGTTCGGCCTGAAGCTGGGTACGTCGGTGGAAGTGCGCAAACTGGGCCTGGTCGGATACGCGATGTACTGGAGTTGCCCCGTTTTTGTGGACACGAAGTTAAGCCGCGTTCAGTAGTTCATACTCCACTGGGCTGACATAACCCAGGTAT
>JAUVRV010000370.1 GCA_030597435.1 Gemmatimonadales bacterium
ACTTGGTTGGTGACATCGGGCGGCGGATCGGTAAGCGGAGACACTACGGTCACTGACGCCACTGGAGCCGCCGCAGTGGAATGGTGGTTAGGCACACGAGTGGACACGACGCACCAGGTTGATGCGGCTTCCGAGGGGTTGGGTTCAGTCACATTCACTTCGACTGCGAGACTTCCATCTACTTCAACCTTCGGGCTGGTCTCGGGCGACAATCAGGTCGGCACCGTGAATCAGAACCTGGGATCGCCTCTAGTCGTGGCGATGGACCTGCCGAGTGGAACTCCTGCGTTAGGTGTAGCGGTGACATGGACGATCGTTGGCGGTGGCGGTGCTGTTGATCCCGTGTCGGCAAAGACCGTTACGAACGGCGCAGCATCGACAACGTGGACCTTGGGAACAGGATCCGGAGTCCAAGAGGTACGGGCGTCAGTAAGTGGATTTGCTCCGGTGGCCTTCACCGCGGATGCACAGGCGGATGTGCCTGCCCGAATTCTCGAGTATGCTGGTGACAATCAGTTTGCGGCGAACGGAAGTGAAGTGGCAATCCCACCATCAGTTGTGCTGACCGACGCATTCGACAACCCGGTGCCTGGAGTAGTGGTGAGCTTCAGTGTGACGGGCGGTGGCGGTAGTATCACAGGTCCCGTGGACACAACAGACAGTGAAGGGATAGCGTCCGTGGGCGGTTGGACCCTGGGACCGGATCTCAACACGTTGTCTGCTGGCGCTGCGGGAGCAGGGATATCGGGAAATCCGATAACGTTCACCGCCACCGGCGTAACGAGCGCCTTCGACATTGAGATCCGGTATTCCGACAGCAGTCTCGCGCCGACGGCGACACAGCAAGCGGCGTTTGAAAGTGCCGCAGCTCGGTGGGAGTCGTTGGTGGTTGGCGATCTGTCCGACGTTAGCTTGAACCTGTCCCGTGGAACTTGCGCCGGTGTCTGGTATCCGAATCTCACCAACGATCTCGTCGACGATTTAGTGATCTACGTCTCGTTAGACGACATTGATGGTGCGTTCGGTATACTCGGCCAAGCTGGACCGTGCTTTGTCCGCACGAGCAACACCCTGCCGGTCATGGGTGGTATGCGGTTCGACGTCGCGGACCTGGCGATGTTGGAGAACAACGGCGAACTGGAACTTGTGATTCTCCATGAGATGGGACACGTATTGGGATTCGGCACGCTGTGGAACACATTCGGTCTGTTGCAGAATCGTTCGGACGTGAGTCCGGCTCCGATTGTAGACACCTATTTCAGCGGCGCATCGGCATTGACTGCATTCAACTCGATAGGTGGCAACGCCTACACTGCAGGCAACAAGGTGCCGGTGGAAAACGACAACTCGAGATATGGGCTCGGCAGTCTCAATAGCCACTGGCGCGAGTCGGTGTTTGCCACGGAGCTGATGACTCCATCGCTCAACTCCGGTGTGCCCAATCAACTGAGTGTTGTCTCCGTGGCTTCGTTGGAGGACATAGGCTACCAGGTCGCGTTCACCGCAATCGACGTGTTCACCTGGCCCGCGGTGCAAGCAGCAATGGGACCGATGAGACGGATCTTCTTAGAGGACGATGTCTGGCAAGGTCCGATATACACGGTCGATGCTACTGGAAGGGTCGTGGGAGTGGTGAGACAACAATGAAATTGCCATCGTTGAGCGCCATCTTGGCATTGAACATTCTACTCCCTATACAGCATCATACCTCGCGGCAGACCGAACCGGAGTCGACTGATTCGGCTTTGTTTGCGGAAACATCGTATGAGGTGGCGTACCAGCAACTGATGAACTTGGAGCCTCTCGCCGACGGTGTTGCCGCGGTGAGTGGCCTGACCATCGAGCGCGACGCAGCGCAGTACACTCTCAGTAGTGGCACGATGTACCTGCTCTCACCCGTGGCGGGCCGCACTGTGGCCGCGGTGTTCCTGGGATCGGGTACGTTTCGGTTCTCCCCGCCGAGCAGCGTGGAGCGGGAGCAGCTGACGCGCTTCTACGAGAAGGAGTCCTTGGCAGAACCGTTCAACTCTGCGCTGCTGATATTCACCGACAGTACTCTCGAGCAATTGCGGGCGACACTCACTTTCGGCAGCGGTGAGATACCGGATGATGTCGCGGACTACGCCGAGCACGCGGTCGAGTACTTGAGCTTGGAAGACCCGTCCTATTTCGACACCGCTATCATGACGACGCTGTTGAACGAGCAACTGGGTGGCATGTTCTACGCACATGTGAGCGAGAGCCGGGGCGATCCGCTGATCGTGAGGATCGACCCGTTCTCCCGGGAGCAGGTGCAATTCAGCCAGCGGGACAAGGACGCCCGACGCAGGGAGACGGCGGGGTTGGTGAACCAGTTTCCTCTCGGTACGGATCATGACGATGCTGGTGAGCGAGCCAATCACTTGGCTGAGATTGCCGACTACAAGATGGAATGCGCCGTAGAGAGGAACCTGGACTTCTCGGCACGGGCCGACATAGAGATCACTGCGCGGGTCGACGGGCTCGAATGGCTGCCACTCATGTTGTACTACGATTTGGAGGTGGACTCGGCCCGGTGGGAGAACGGAGCGCCGGCAACCTTTTTCAGAGGTGAAGAGAACCCGTTCCTGTGGGTGCAGTTCGACCAGCCCATGGCAGAGGCGGAGAGTATCCGGCTCGAGCTGCATTACCACGGCGATCTGATCTACAGCGACAACTTCTTCCACTACAACAGGTCGGCGACCAACTGGTACCCTCGTTATGCAATGGATGAGCCGACGGTCCTGGCCATGTTCGACCTGACGTTCCACACGCCGGAGAAGTTGATGTTTGTTACCGTCGGCGAAAAAGTATCGGCCAGCGAAGCCGATAAAGTGGAGACGTCGAGGTGGGTGACACAACATCCCGCACCGCACATGTCCTTCAACTTGGGTGACTACGTACCGTATGAGATCAACTTCCCCGGGATTCCGGCCACCACCGTTCTGATGGTGGAATACGGGGTTAGGGATTCGCGGTCGGGATTGGGAGCACAAGCCAGCGTTGGTGCAGACATTGCCAACAGCTTGACGTTCTTCCACGAGATGTTCGGCAAACCTCCGGCCGAGCACTTCTATGCGATCGAGATCCCCGCGCTTCATGGGCAGGCCTTCCCGGGTCTGGTGCAGCTTTCAGAGATAACCTTTGGCACCGAAGTGGCTGCGGCGCAGAGACTCAAACCGGGTGAGGACGCGTTGTTCAGGGCCCATGAGATAGCACATCAGTGGTGGGGCATGGGAGTCGGCTTCGCGACATACCACGACCAATGGGTGAACGAGGGCATGTCGCAGTTCGCCGGGCTGTGGTACATCCAGGCGGTGCTGAACAAGAGGAAGGAATACGTCGATCTGTTGAAGGAATGGCGGAAAGACATATACGACCGCGAGGGCAAAACCGGCCCGATCTGGCTGGGCCAGCGGGTTGCCACGACCAAGCACCCCGAGGACTACCAGCTGATGACCTATTTGAAGGGGGCGTGGGTCATCCATATGCTACGCGTCATGATGAAGGACGAAAGCCCTACGGGAGATGAGCGATTCGCCGGCATGTTGCGCGACCTC
>JAUVRV010000161.1 GCA_030597435.1 Gemmatimonadales bacterium
AGAGCGAATACAAGGACAACGCAGAGGAGCTGAGTGCTCTAGGGAGCAGCGAGTCGGACGCTACAGGGAGCACCTTTGACAGAGGGGAAGGATGTGACACCTGCGGTGAGACCGGCTACAAGGGTAGACAGGGGCTCTACGAGGTCATGGCGATGTCACCCGAAGTGCGGCGCATGGTGCTGCGCGGAGCATCGGCAGCGGAACTCAAAGATCAGGCCGTGGAAGAAGGGATGCTCACACTGCGGATGGATGGAATAGTGAAGGTCAAGCGGGGAATTACCACACTAGAGGAAGTCGTGAAGGAGACTGCGGAATAGGACTATGGCAGAAACCGAGACTCAGCAGGGCGGTTCGGACTCAGTCAACCTGAGATCACTGCTCGAGGAGATGATCGAGCGCGACGCATCCGATCTGCACATCACGGCGGGTGAACGGCCCAAGTTGCGGATCGATGGCGATATCACCAATTCGAAGGTTGACCATCAACTGAGCCCGAAAGAAACGCTCCAGCTGGCCTACTCGGTGCTGACTGAGAACCAGAAGAAGCGCTTCGAGAACGAAGATGAACTCGACTTCTCTTTCGGCATTCAGAACCTGGCACGGTTTCGTGGTAACTGCTTCAAACAGCGTGGCTGTGTCACGCTAGTCATCCGTCAAATTCCGTTCACGGTTAAGACGTTTGAAGAACTAGGTCTACGTGCGCCACTCAGGCAGCTTTCGGAGCGGCCGCGTGGACTCGTGTTGATTACCGGACCGACCGGTTCCGGCAAGTCGACGACCCTGGCGGCGATGATCGACAAGATCAACCGGGAACGTAAGGCTCACATCATCACGATCGAGGACCCGATCGAGTTCATCCACCGTCATCAGAGCTGTATTGTCAATCAGCGTGAGGTCGGTACCGACACCAAGTCGTTTGCCAACGCACTCAAGTATGCTTTGCGCCAAGACCCCGACGTTGTGCTCATAGGTGAGATGCGTGATCTGGAGACCATCGCTGCCGCGCTGACCATTGCTGAAACGGGTCATCTCGCCTTCGCGACGCTCCACACCAACTCAGCCGCCGAGACGGTCAACCGGGTCATCGACGTGTTCCCAGCGCACCAACAGTCACAAGTGCGCGCGCAACTTGCCTTTGTGCTCGAAGGCGTTGTGACTCAGACTTTGCTCCAAAGGGCGTCGGGGAAGGGCCGCGTGATGGCATGTGAGATCATGATGGCCACACCTGCGATTCGGGCCCTCATACGTGACGATAAGGTGCACCAGATCTACTCGGCTATGCAGGCCGGTAAGAAGCACGGGATGCTGACACTAGCCGATTCGTTGTACTCCCTCTACATGTCACGCGATGTGAGTTTAGAAGAGTGCTTGCGCGTGGTGTCAGATCAGAACGAGTTCCTGCGGATGGTGGGCGAGCCTATCCCAGGCGAGGAGGGAGCGGATTCCAAGGCGATGGCAGGAAGACGTTAAACAGCATAGGAGAACGTAATGCCAGTCTTTGAGTATACAGCACGCACCGCAACTGGCGAGGAAACCACTGGGTCGATGGACGCCTCCACCAGGGAAGAGGTGGTTCAGCAGCTCCGTAAGAACCGCATGATGGTGGTGCGAGTACGGGAACAGAGAAAGCGGAAGCGGAAGGGTGCAAGGGTGCCCATCCGGGACACGGTGGTATTCACCCGGCAGTTTGCCACGATGGTGAACTCGGGATTGCCGCTAGTGCAGGCGCTGGACATCCTGGCGCAGCAGACCGACAACAAGACGCTCTCTGAAGTGACCAAACAGGTCGTGTACGATGTGGAGAGTGGAAACACCCTCGCAGATGCGCTCGGCAAACACCCGAATGCGTTCAGTGCGCTGTACGTGAACATGGTCGCCGCCGGTGAGGCGGGTGGTATTCTGGATACGATCATGTTGCGGTTGGCCACGTTTCTGGAAAAGAACGACGCGATAATCCGCAAAGTAAAAGGCGCGATGGTGTACCCGTCGGTGATCTTTTCTGTTGCGATTATCGCCATCTTGGTACTGTTGATTTTCGTTATTCCTACCTTCCAGACCATGTTCGCGTCGGTGAACCTCGAGTTGCCACTGCCCACGCGAATCGTGATTGGAATGAGTGCATTTCTGCAGGGCTTTTGGTGGGCGATGGCGCTCCTTGGAGTCGGACTCTTCCTTGCGATCAGATCCTACTACGGTACACAGGGCGGTAAGCTGGTGATTGACCGGTTCCTTCTGGGCTTCCCGGTCCTGGGTGACCTGCTGCGTAAGTCGGCGGTGTCTCGGTTCACGCGTACGCTGGGAACCCTGCTGGCATCGGGTGTCTCCATCCTCGATGGCTTGGAGATAACGGCTCGAACTGCAGGAAACAGGGTTATCCACGACGCGGTGATGGAATCACGCGGCTCGATCGCGGGCGGTGAAACCATCGCTGGACCGCTGCAGAAATCAGGCGTCTTCCCACCGATGGTTACGTCCATGATCGCCGTTGGCGAGGCAACTGGCGGTTTGGACGAGATGCTGACCAAAATCGCGGACTTCTATGACGACGAGGTCGACGCCGCCGTCTCCACGGTGTTGTCACTCATGGAGCCGATCATGATTGTGTTCCTCGGCGTGATCGTTGGTGGTATGATCATCGCCATGTACTTGCCGATCTTCGACATGATCAACGCGGTTGGAGCATAGGTTGAGAAGGAAGGCGGCAATACGGTAGACCGCCGTTCGAGCGACGGGGTCTCACGCGGGGCAGTGAGACCCCGTCTGCATTTGGCCTCGCGGTGGTCCGACTAACCGGAGCGCGTCGAGTGCGTTTGCCCCCCTGGTCGTTCACGCGCGCCATTCTGTTGCGATCCACTGTGCTTTGGGTCCCAGTGAGGCTTGCCGCTACCGTCGTTAACAACATGGTACCGAGCGGACCCACCGACTACAGCCCGTATTCGCTTGCCCCTTTGACCATAGCAGCCGTCGTGGCATTGACCACCACACTTACCTGGCTCGACTGCGCCCGCCACAACGAGGTTCTATTCCTGACCAATCTGGGGGTGAGTCGTACGACGCTGATTGGACTGGCGGGGGTTCTACCGCTGCTGTATTCGCTGATCGTGGCTGTGGCGGTGCGCCTGTGAAGCCGCTCCTGGCGGTCGAGTCGATTGGCAAAGCGGTTGGTGCCCGTGACGTGTTGAAGTCCGCCTCGATGTGGGCCCGACCTGGAGCAGTGACCGTGCTCCTCGGACGAAACGGGTGTGGTAAGACCACTCTTGTGAAAATCTCGATCGGTCTTGTGCGAGCCGATTATGGGGTGGTGATCTATGACGACCAGCGCACACTGAGACCGCGGCTACATGAGCTGGCGCGGCGCGGGCTCTACTATCTGCCGGAGCGGAACCTGCTTTCGCCGGCGTTCACAGTGCGAGATCACGTGCGGGCCGTGGAGAAGTTGGTTCCGGACTCCAACGCGCCGCACGCAGTTGAGCTGTTGCGGGTCGGAGAGTTCCTCGGTCGCAAGCCCCGCACGTTGTCTGGTGGCGAGAGACGACGCTGCGAAGTAGCCATCGCACTGGCTCGCAATCCGAGGTGCCTGCTAGCCGACGAGCCGTACATGGGAATCATGCCCATCGACGTTGAATTGATCACAACCGGATTCCGCGAGTTGGCCGATGACGGATGTGCGGTGCTGGTCACCGGTCACGAGGTGCGGACCATGCTAGAAGTCGCAGACGAGGTCATCTGGCAGACGGCGGGCACAACCCACTACATCGGCTCCGCTGAGCACGCCACGCAGAATCACCAGTTCCGCCGCGAGTATCTGGGACTGGATTCGCCCATCTGAACTATTGCATTTTGCAACGGCTATCCCAATACTAGGGGCGAAATGACCTTCACCGGCGCGCACGAGGTCCAGACAGGGGCGGAGAACCGACCGTTGACAGGGGTTCCTAGCACGCTGGGGCTCCTCAGATGGGTGTACTTCGGACGGGTGACGGTCGCCATCGTCATATTCGTGGCGGCCGCATTTTCGTTCAACGAGGTTCCCCCAGGGACCCTCGTGATTATTGCGGTTGCTGCCATCGCGAGCGTCTTGGTGAGTGTCTGGTCACTCTGGTTCACCCACATAAGTGGTCGCTCTCCCAACAACACTTTTCTGTACGCGCAGGCGGTCTTCGATCTGGCGCTCGTTACCACTGTCGTGCACGTGACTGAAGGTCCCGCCAGCGAGTTTCCGGCCCTCTACATACTGGTCATCGCGGTCAGTGCCGTGCTGATGCCACTTTCCTCGAGCTTGCTCATCACGACGTTAGCGAGCGTTCTCTACGTAGCCGATATCGTGTGGTGGCTGGATGTGCCCCTAACGGGCGCGGTATTCGTCCAGTTGGCGGTGTTCCTGGCAGTATTCATTGTGACGGGACTCGTAACCGGTCGGGTGCGCGAGGCTGGCGCCGAGAGCGAGAAGCTGCAGCAGGAGGTACGCCGCCTACGCCTCGAGGCCGCCGACATATTGCGCAACATCAGAAGTGGAGTCATAACGGTGGATGGAGAGGGTACGCTGGCTTACGCCAACGACGCGGCCCTGGAGCTGCTGGGTCTGAACCAAGCCGATGCACTTGAACGGCCGTTACGAAAACTGCTGGCGGAACGCTCGACCGAGTTGGTCGAGGTGATATTCGAGACGCAGCGGCGGCGCGTGAAGTCGCTCAGAGCTGACGGTGTGGTACACAGGTCGGACCGGAGCTTTCCAATCGGTGTGACGACCACGGCTCTCGATCTCGAGAACGACGGTAGTGCTTCGGTGACTGCCATTTTTACTGACATCTCCGATCAAAAACGTATGGAGGAACTGAGGCTCCGAGCCGAACGCCTCGAAGCAGTTGCCGAGCTGTCGGCTTCACTCGCGCATGAGATAAAGAACCCACTTGCATCGATCAGGTCGTCGGTCGAACAACTCGCCGCGTCAGACCATGCCAGCGATGACGAAAAACTGCTAGCCGGCTTGGTAGTCAGGGAGAGCGATCGGTTGAGTGGTCTGCTGAGTGAGTTTCTGGACTTCTCTCGGGTACGGGTAACGGACTGTAGACCACTCGATCTGGCCGCCGTGGTCACAAGGGCAGTCGAGTTGGTACGTACCCATCCTGATAGTGGTGAGCATGCGGAGATCGATATCGTGGCCGATCCCGTCTCGATCGAGGGAGACGAGGATCTCATTCACCGAGTTGTTGTCAATCTCGTCTTGAACGCGATACAGGCGTCGGGGGGAGATGTCCGTGTGCAGGTGTGCGTGAGAACGGCTAGTTCGAGTGAACTTCCCCGGGGGCTGCAACTAGATGGGGCCGCCGTACTCGAGGTGATCGACGACGGTCCCGGCATTCCCGCAGAGCTACAGGAGCGGGTGTTTGAGCCATTCGTGACCGGTCGAGTCGGGGGATCGGGACTGGGCCTGGCAATCGTGCAGCGGGCAGTTCAAGCACATCGGGGTGCTGTATTCGTGGAAAGCAAGCCCGATCAGAACACAACGTTCACCGTATTCCTGCCAACCAAGGCGATGCCGGAGGTGGCTGTTTGACCCCATACAAACCCAACATCCTGATAATTGATGACGAGTCCAGCATCCTCGAGACATTGGGCATTCTGCTCAAGAACTCCGGTTTCGCGGTGGAGACGGCTCAGGGCGGCAGAGTCGGTTTGGCGGCGTTGAAGTCGACTGGTCCCGACATCGTGCTCACCGACATTCGTATGCCCCAGGTGACCGGCATCGACATCCTGGAAGCTGCACGCGAAATCGATCCCGAGATGCCGGTGATACTAATGACCGCTCAAGCGTCTCTGCAGAGTGCGATTCAGGCAGTGAACCAGGGTGGGTTCTACTATATCCAGAAACCGTTTGCCAACGACGAGCTGGTTGCAATCTGTCGTCGGGCGGCCGAGTACCGTGCGCTCCGGTCCGAGAACAAGCATCTCAAGCGGGAGATCCGCAGACGCGAACAGTCGAAATCAATCAAGCCCCTGGGCAAGGCCAGGTCGTTCACAGAAGTGATGCATCTCGCAGAGCAGGTTGCGCCAACCGAATCGACAGTGCTGATCCTGGGTCAAAGCGGCACCGGCAAGGAAGTCATCGCGCGCTATATCCACGAATTATCCGACCGGAGCGATGGTCCGTTCTTCTCGATCAACTGCGGTGCTCTTCCCGAGGGTCTGTTGGAGTCGGAGCTGTTTGGACACATGAAGGGGTCGTTCACGGGTGCGGTCCGGGACAAGCAGGGGATGTTCATGGCTGCTAGGGGCGGCACGTTCTTTCTGGATGAGATCGCCGAAACCAAGCCATCAACGCAAGTGAAACTGCTGCGCGTACTGCAGGAGCGAGAAGCGATTCCGGTGGGTGGCACGGAGGCGATTCCGGTTGAGGTGAGAGTGATCGCCGCCACGAACCGTGATCTCGATGAGGAGATAAGAAGGGGCGCCTTCAGGCCAGATCTGTACTACCGCTTGAACGTGATTGCGCTGTACCTGCCACCACTACGTGATCGCAAAGAAG
>JAUVRV010000317.1 GCA_030597435.1 Gemmatimonadales bacterium
CGAAACGATCAGATATATCTAGCCCCGGGCGGACAGCCCGGGGTTTTGAATCTGTAATCTGAAGCCGCACACAAATCGTAAAACTCAGATCGCAAATCGTCAATCGCAGATCACTTGGGCAACATCACCCCATGAGGTTCATAACCCGCCATTCTAATCACCATCCAACCAATGGCCACACCGGCACACTGAACGATCATGTCGGTGCCGCCAAAGTAGCGATCTGCAATCAGAATCTGGCCCAACTCCGTAATCATTGCGAGGTACAAACCGGGAAGCATACCGGCCAGCCAGCCGTTTCGTCGCAGAGGCCAAACGGCCAACAATCCACCAACGGGCAGGAACAGAAAGAACGGCGCCACGATGTCGGCCACACTGTACACGTCAAGTCGCCATCCCTGAGCGTGCAGCGGGATCAACCGTACCACCGATAGTTGATCGAGGATGGTTCGGATATCGGTCTCGGGCAAGAAGGGGCGCCACGACCAAAGCGCTAGAACGAACGCGTATATCGCTAGCAGGGCCAATGGTCGGTGGCGACCACGGATTATCTGGGTCAAACCCGGGAGCCATCTGAACGCCGTGCCGGCTCCGATGACCACACCCGACGAGTGCAGCAAGACTGCCCCCAGGTTCATCTGCAAGCCCAGAGCACCGCGGCTCAGTTCCGCGACTGCTGTTGACACTATCCCAACTACAACTGTGAGCCATGTCGCTCGGCTGTAGGTCCAGCCTGCCTCGACCATTGCGGCAGCGTGTAAGGCTCCCAGTGGCACGACCAGGATCCCGTCCCCGACATTGAGGCCCGACAGGGACAAGAACTGGATGTCACCGAGACTGGTCCAGAAGCGAGTGGAGGGGCCACCGTGCATGCCGGGAATTGGCGTGGGGCGTGTGAGTACGGCGGCCTCCAAGAAAGCTGCGCAGAAGTAGGCAGCCGCAAAGAGCATGGCTGGAACGCCAACGTACGATTTGCGGCTCTTCAGGTGCCGAGCAACCGCGACCATCGCGACCACTGACACTGCACCAATCAGGGAACCGACTGTGTTCGTGGTGACGTCGAGTATGCTCGCACGCCTGATGGGGGAGAACAACTGAACCGCTTCGACTCCGAAACTCAATAGAAAGCCACTCAGGGTGGCAAAGGTCAAACGGATGGCGGTTCGCTGTTTGGGCGCAGTAATGACCCACAGGGCTCCCCAACCCGCAAACAGGACGATGTTTCTGATCGCGTCCACTAGATCACGTGGTGCTAGCCCCGTGTTGAGGGCTGAAGGGAGTCGCTGTAGCGCTCTAGAGATATCGGGGTCTAGTCGCAGCGAGGTCAGAGTCGCTAGAGCGATCACCCCGACGTATCCCATTCGGACGGCGAGCGTGATCCGGTTGCTCACGGCGCGCGGCATTTCCACGGTTCGATACTCGCTTCTACGTCGTTGCTGTGCCTGGCTCGTAACGGGAGACTTAGGCTCCCTGCGGCTCCGACGTAGGTCCATCGTCCACCTTGCTCATGGTGAATCCCGTGAACCCGTAGATGATCAGTATCACAGGGATCGCCAGATTGAAGAACGCGTACGGGAGGTATGCCAGCGGGTAAACGCCGAGTGTGGCCCACATGAACGCACCACAAGTACTCCACGGGATGAGTGCAGAAGTCAGGGTACCGGAACCCTCCAGCGTCCGCGACAGGTTCTCCGGCCGGAGCCCCTGTTTGTCATACGCACCCTTGAACATCCGGCCGGGGATGACAATCGCCATGTACTGATCGGACGCCACAACATTGAATCCGATACAACTGAATACGGTCACCGTCACGAGCGATCCGGTTCCCTTGACCAATTTCAGGAGTGAGCGGGCAATGACGTCCAGCATACCGGCCTGCTCCATGATTCCGCCGAACGCTAGCGCGCAGATGATCAGCGCCACGGTCTCCATCATGCTCATCAGTCCGCCGCGTGATAGCAGTTCGTCTACACTCGCCACACCTGTATCCGACACAAAGCCTGAGAACGCCGCTGCCATCGCGCTTGCTACGGAACTGTCCTGCATTGCCACAGCGAAGATCGCTCCTAGCGCCGTGCCACCTAGTAGGGCAGGCAGCGGTGGAATCTTCTTCACCACCATGACGATAACCAGCAGCGGTGGTAACAGCAGCAGGGGGCTAATGGTGAAGCTGCTCTGCATGGTGTTGAGCATCGTATCGATCTGCTCTGTCGCTATCGAGCCGCCCGCATACTTGATTCCCAGGATCCCGTAGAGGATCAAAGCGATTACATACCCTGGGATAGTGGTGTAAATCATGTGACGGGTGTGTGTGAGTACATCCGTCCCGGCCACGGCAGGTGCCAGGTTCGTGGTGTCGGACAGCGGTGACATCTTGTCACCGAAATAGGCGCCCGACACGATGGCTCCGGCCACGATATGGACCGGCACTCCCAGTGCGCTACCGACACCTATCAGTGCTACTCCCACAGTTCCGGCGGTGGACCAGGACGATCCGGTGCCCAGCGACACAATTGAGCAGATGATCAGTGTGGCTATTAGAAAGATGCCGGGTGGTAGCACTTTGAGGCCGTAGTAGATCATGGGCGGCACCACCCCCCCCAGGATCCACGTACCGATCATGATCCCTACTACCATGAGGATCAGGATCGCACCCATGGCGAGGTTGATACCGTTGACCATCCCTGCCTCGATATCCTTCCACGAGCGCTTGTAGTACACCGCCACCCCAGCCGCGACGGCCGATGCTCCTATCAACGGGATGTGCGGTGTGAGCCCGTAGACAACGATGGCAAGTGTCAGTGCACCGATGAGGAACAAGACCGGTATCAGGGCTACTAGCAGGGGGATCTCTCTGCGCTGCTCACTCATGCAGTGTGTTCTCCGCTGGGGAAGCTGGGAGGCCAATCAACAAATGTAACAGGGTCCGGACGATTCCTACGGTCTCGTCCAAGTGAGAATAGCGGTTATCAATCAATGCCAAGTTGTCTCGGAAACGCTCTTGGCCAACTTCGAGGTCTCTACGAAAACCCCACTCGCTACCGCAGCCACTTTAGGGTCTTTGGTCTCGCACAGCGCGGCAAACTGGCGCCCAATATGCTTGACCAGTTCCTTCGGTTTGATGTCGGTGTTCTCGCTTGCCGACTCGGCGCGTCCCCGGTAGAGCTCTACCCTCGATTTGAGGATGTTGAAATCCAGCGAGGCCTGCAGGTCTTCACTATCGCGCACTTCCCGGATTATCGGTGAGTATAACGCGGCCAGCATATCGTCGTACTTGCTCGGGTTACTGCCGCATCCGAGGTAGATGCCGGTCTCCACGGCAAAGAACCGGAGTGCATGGAGTTCCCATCGGATCGCATTGTCATCCAACTCGACACGATCTCTCAGCAGTCCGATGGCCAACTCATCATCCTCTGCCGATCCACGGGCTAATAGCTGGAGGGCCTCCTCGATGTTGCGACGGGACTTGGTCAATCAGATTCAATCACGATCTTGGTGTTTCCGCCGCCATTCGCGCGTGTCCATGAGCAGCGATTCGACGTCCAGTCCCGCCGGGCGGGATAACCGGGCCTGTACTGCACCGGCGGAAATCACGAGCTTCATGGCCTCTTCGACTGTCGTGTCCACTTCACGGGTCTTCGACTTGGGTACAACGAGCATGAACCCCGAAGTAGGATTTGGGGTCGTCGGTACGAACACGTTGACGCACGGTTCACCCAATACGTGCGCCATCTCGGGTGGGTCTTCACGCGTGACGAAGGCTATGGCCCAGAGTCCTTCGGTTGGGTATGGGATGAGGACAGTACGAATGAACAGTGTGCGGTGACTTCCCAATACGGTCTGGACAATCTGACTCACCGCACTGTAGATCCTGCCCACGAGCGGGAATCGCAACAAGGCTGTATTCCACCACCTCAGTAGCTGGCGGCCGGCCGCAAGATGCACTAGCCAGCCTACCAGCACCGGGGACAGTGCGAGGAGCACGATCCCCAAGCCCGGTAACGGGAATCCCAGTGCTTGCCGCAGCGGGACACCCAGGATAGCGGCGAGCCGGAGAAACAACCAGCGGAGGAGCCATATCGTGACGCCGACTGGGGCGATCACAACAAGACCGACCAGGAAGTAACGTCGGAGTCTTCTCGGTCCGGGACCTCTCGCGTACTCGAGAGTCATGCGGGAGGGACGGGAGTCGTTCATACCTCACTCCTTGTTGCTGCATCGGTACTGGCACCAAGATCGATCATTTGGACGGAGGCCTCGCACTCCGTCAGCAAGATAACTAGCTGCTCAGAGGACCGTGCAAAGA
>JAUVRV010000103.1 GCA_030597435.1 Gemmatimonadales bacterium
AGTCAAAGGCACACATCGCTGCGATGAAGAGCGACCTCAAGAATCTGGTGCTCGCTGAGGAGTCGTACTACGCCGACGCCACGCCCCCGGGGTACGGTGCGGTCGCCGCTAACCAGCTCGTATCCCCGATTGGTGCGGTTGTTTTGTGGACCGCCACTACAGGTGTGACCACCGTGACAGGTGGGGTTTCGCCGACTGGCTTTAATGCGACGTCGACCCACGCTAGCGTCCCAGGCACAACTTGTGGCGTGTTCGTCGGTGTTGCCGGTGCTCCCATGGGTGCTCCCGTGATTAATGAGGGTGAGGTGGCTTGCTGGTAACCGCAGCAGGCCCCACCTGACCGCGCAGTTGTCACCACGAATTGTTGCGCCGGTTTCAGGGCAAACTTGACCCGAGCCGGCGCAACGCTTGACGGGGGCATGGAATCCGATGAACCGACGCGGCTTCACACTGATAGAACTGCTGATCGTAGTGGTGATCATAGGTATCTTGGCTGCCATCGCGATTCCGAAGTTCTCCTCTACGAAGGGCAAAGCGTACGTCGCGACCATGAAGGCAGATCTCAGGAATCTGGTGAGTGCCCAGGAGAGCTACTACTACGACAATAGTGTGTATTACAACGGTGCCATTCCGAACCCGGCAATTCCGTTCTCACCGTCGGTAGGCGTGAGTATCACCATATTGAGTGGCGATGCCGTCGGTTGGTCCGGTACTTCTAGTTACGCGGGCATCGCAAACACCTGCGCCGTCTTCATTGGAGGTGCAGCGCCGCCGGCAACGGCGGTGGTCGAAGGCAGCCCGGCCTGCAACTGATACCGAAAGACCAAACTGGCAGAATATCGGGGACGAGATCACATCTTGTCCCCGCTTTTCGTTGTCCCCACCAAGGGCGTGAAGCGCTCCCCTGCGAGGGACGCAAAAACCGGCGCCCAATCGCATCGAAACGGTTAAACGAACACGCGACCCGTTCAGTATGGTGGCGGTGATCGGGCAAACGGGGAGTAGTCAATTTGAAGCAACCGGACGGATTTACTCTGATCGAGTTGGTCCTTGCCATGTTCCTGCTGACAGTCGGGCTCGTGAGTCTGATATCCAGCTCAGTGATGATCACGCGGCTCGTCGCAAATGGGGACTCGTACACCGAGGCAGCCGTTGGTGCGGTGGGGCGCCTGGAGCTTTGGCGCGGGACCCGCTGTGGTGTGGCAGCGGCCAGTTTGGAATCGGCGGACGATGGTATCGTCTCACTGGGCCTGTGGCCGGCAGATGGAGCCATCCAGCGTGCAGCCGTGGCGGTGACCACGACTTTGGCGCGTGGAGTCAGGGTGGACACCTTCTCGACGACCGGCGGGTGCTGAATTGGCACAAGATGAGCGAGGTCTGTCGCTGGTTGAGTTGGTGGTGGCATTGTTACTTCTGGGTGTGGTCACTTCGTCGGGGTGGAGCGTTGCAACTCAGGCCCTGCACTCGTACCAGTGGCAAGCAGCGCACGCCCAGCTGCAGTCGAGTCTACGTGTCGGGGTCTCGGTCATCGGAAGTGAGCTGCGGGAGCTTGGCGGCGATTCAGCCGATGGCGGTGACCTGATCCAGCTCGATTCCACCGCGATCACCTACCGGGCCATGAGGCACACGTCCTTCCTTTGTAGGCCCCCCGATTCCCAGCGGCGAGAGATAGTGATTTGGCGCGAACCGTCATATGGTCTGCGGCAATTGGAGGCCGGCCGCGACTCGATTCTCGTGTTCGCCGAGAACGACCCTGTTCTCGAGTCGGACAACGCCTGGCTGAGAGCAGCCATTGTTTCGCTGGCTCGCGGGATCCTGTGCCCGGGAAACACAGAGGGAATCCGGCTCGCACTTGCAGGCGTATCCTCTGGTTCGTTGACCGGGGTCGAGCGAGGGTCGCCGGTCCGTGGGTTCCAGGTCACTCGCCTGTTGCTTTACAAGGACCGTCAATCCGTGAGTTGGCTGGGGCTGAAGGAATGGAAAGGTGGGAGTGGCTGGAGTGTGACGCAGCCAGTACTGGGTCCTCTGGCCCCCAACGGTCTGCGGTTCGAGTACCTCGACGGCACCGGTCGCTCGACCACCCAACCCGGCGATGTCGCGGTGGTCGCAATTACCCTTGCGGCCCAAAGCAATCGTAGGGTCGCTCGAGTCGGTCGCTTCACGGACTCGCTCTCCACGTTCGTTGCGCTGCGCAATGTCCTGCGCCAGTAAGGCCCGCGTGCAATCCCCCGGCAACTACACCACGGAGGGTGAACGCGGCATTGCCATAATGCTGGTGATGATCGCCATGGTGATCGTTGCCGGTCTCACCACCGCCGCGCTCTTTCTGGGGATCGGTGAGGAGCGGACGGGGCGAGGCTACATCAGATACCAGCACGCCTTTTCGGCCGCCGAGGCGGGCATCTTCTACCCGATAAGCAATTGGAATCAAACCACTTACAACGCGATGTCGGTCGATGACTCGGTCGCCTTCGCTGGCCGGTTGGCCGACGGAACAGGGAGCTTCAGCGGCACCCTACGGCGGCTCAACCGGACACTCTACCTCGTTACAGCCGAGGGCATGGAAGCTGGTTCACGCATACGCCACAGCCTGGGACTGATCGTCCGGCTGCACCCCCTCGCGCTGATTCCACGGGCCGCCCTGGTGACTCGGGGACCCCTCTCCATTGGCCCGTCATCGCTAGTCGACGGCTATGACCAGCCACCTTCCGGCTGGGACTGCCCGGCTGCGGACCCGCCCCTTTCGGCCCTTCTGATTCAACCTTCAGACTCCACGGCCTACGGGCCGATCTGCGCCGATCCCCCATGTTTGAGGGGGGACCCGCCGATACTCATAGACAGTTCGATGACGCTACCAGACCTGACAATGTTCAACGGGTTGGGATTCGATGACCTGCGAAACCTGGCCAGTGTCCTGATCTCCGGGGGTGTGATTCATCCTGGTCCGCGTTTGGAAGGTGAGACGTGCGTCACAGCGGCGGCGGACAATTGGGGCGACCCTTATGTCACCGAAGGCACCTGTGGCGACTACATGCCGCTGGTTTACTCGGCCGGGAACTTGGATGTGACAGGCGGTCGAGGGCAAGGAACACTGGTAGTCGATGGGGACCTGACGATTGGGGGTGGATTCCATTTCGCGGGTCTGGTGATTGTGAGAGGCACCTTCGTGAGCCGAGGAACTGGTAATCAATTGGCAGGGGCGATCGTGGTCGCCAATACCGAACTGAAGCGGAGTTCGCTTGCGGGGGCCACGACAGTACGCTACTCGAGCTGTGCGGTACGTCGGGCGCAGATCGGGGCTGGGGCACCGCAAGCCCTCCGCCAGCGAAGCTGGTTCCAGGCATACTAGAACGCCGTAAGTTCCTGCCTACCAGAGGGTTGTACATCTGGCTTAAAGTAGGTTGGAGCTTGACAAAAGAGCCGGTGGACCATACTGTAGGTTGCCGCTCACCTCACTTATCTCGTTGACCTGTAGGCAGATATGGCGCTTTTTGGGCTCGGGGGGAAGACAACAGTCGGGCTGGACATCGGGAGCGGATTCCTCAAGCTTGTGGCGATTGACCACGGCAAGGGAGAGCCACAACTGAGTGGCGTATCCGTGACTCCGGTTCTGGCCGATGCGATCGTGGAAGGCGAGATCATGGATCCGGGGATCGTATCGGACACGATCCAGGGACTGTTCAAAACCGCCGGCATCAAACAGAAACGGGTGGTGGTCGCGGTAGGTGGACGCGACGTCATCATCAAGAAGATCCAAGTAGATCGAATGAAGGAGAGCGAGGCGTACGATGTCGTGCGTTGGGAAGCCCAACAGCACGTTCCCTTCGATATCGAAGCGGTCGAACTGGATTTCCAGATTCTGGACCCTGACGGTGAAGGGCTTCAGATGGACGTGCTCCTGGTGGCAGCCAAACGCGACCTCGTCGAGGATAAAGTGCAGCTGCTCTCCCAGGCCGGTCTCGAGGCCGAGGTCGTGGATGTGGATGCGTTCGCGCTCCACAATGCGTTCGGTGTCAACCATCCGGAAGCGATGGAAGGTCTCACCGCACTGCTGAACATTGGCCATGAGCTGACCAATGTGAACGTGCTCGACCATGGGATCCCGCTGCTCACCCGAGATCTAACCGTAGGCACCAGGAAGATCAGGGAGGACTTGCAGCGTGAGCGTGGTGTTTCCGCTGACGATGCGGAGGCGATGCTCAAAGGCTTCGAGCGCTCGCCCGATCTGGACCCGTACGTGCAAGGTCGTGGTGAAGAGATCGCTGTCGGTGTTGAACGAGCGTCTGCGTTCCTCCAGTCGGCAAGCCGCGAGGCAGGTTCCATCCAGCGTGTCTACTGCTGCGGTGGTGGGGCTCGCGTACCGGGGCTTACGGACATTTTGCATCAGCGCCTCAACATGCCGGTTGAGGTGGCGAACCCGATCCAGCGCCTGAGTGTCAAGGATGGGGTGTTCGATGCAGTCAACCTAGACGAAGTCGCGCCGCTTCTCATGTTGGCGACGGGGCTCGCTCTACGTTCGGTCTGAGGTTGGAATCGTGCAATTGCAATCGATGATTGAGATCAATCTTCTTCCTGGTAAGAAGAAGAAAAAGGCCGGGGCCGGCATATCAATGCCGGACTTCTCGGAAATGGTCGGGAAGATCCGGGATCCACTGATGATTGCTGCCATTGGAGTGTGGGTGATCGTTCTGCCTGTTGCTGGATACACCTATTTCGACGAGAGCAGGAAGCTGGCCGGTCTGCATGATGAGATCGACCGGGTAACGGTCCAGGCCCGCAACTTCAACACTCTCATCCGAGAGAAGCAAACGTTGGAGCGGCTGCGGGATTCTCTCGTGGTCGCACTAACCGCCATTCGTGAGATTGATGCCGATCGGTACATCTGGCCTCATATCATGGAAGAGGTAACGAAAGCGCTGCCCGACTTCACTTGGCTCAACAGCGTCGAGTTCATACCGGCCCCGATACCCGACGCGACGGAAGAGATCGATCCCAATTACCGCCCAGCGGTTCAGTTCACCATAGACGGCCGGACTGGAGACATGGGTGCCTATACCCGCTTTCTGCGGAACTTGGGCAATTCACCGTGGGTTGGGAACGTGCAAGCCGGGGCGACCCAGACTGTGATAGAGAATGATAGACCAGTGATCGCGTTCACGATCACCGGAACATATCAACAGGCAGACTCTGCGTTCATTAGAACCGCTCCGTTGCAGGAGTCGGTGAGGTAAGGGAGAGCTCGCAATGGCGATGACGGCCAAGGAAAGACAGCAAGCTCTGATCCTCGCGATCTTCGTCGGGGTGGCGGGGGCAGCCGGGTTCTGGATGTATTGGCGCGGGCCCAAGATAGAAGAGCAGAGGCAGCTACAGACCCAGGTCGACTCGCTCCAGCAACGCGTCGACGCTGCACGGAGGGACTTGGCCGCCGGAACGGTCGAGGGCATCCGGCAACGAAACAGAGCTTACGAAGCGACGTTGGAGCGAATGAAGGAACTGGTACCCACCGGCAGCGAAGTGACCACGTTGATCGACGAGATCTCAATCCGGGCCAGGCGCAACGGCATCGAGATCGGGGAGTTCAATCCGCTGGGGTTGCAACCGGGAGCCACCTTCGACATCGATCGGTACCGTTGGATCGTTTTTGGTCACTACAACCAGATAGGCACGTTGCTGGCGGACATCGCACAGCTTTCGCGTATCATGGTGCCGTACGACGTGTCACTGACACACGCGAGCGTGCAAACTCAAAGGGCCTACTCTGATACGACCGGCGCTCTGATAAGAGCTCAGTTTTTGTTGCGCACATTCGTGAAGCCACAGCAGGTGCTGGCGGCTCGAGGAGGTGAAGGTGGTGACCGCTAGACGGTTAACGGGAGCGGTCGCCTGTCTGGGGCTGCTCGTAGGTTGTGGTGGTGGAGAGCCCGAACCCGAGCAGACTCCGACTCGGACGGCACCCGCGGCGATGAGTCAAGAACCGGCCGCGGATACGGCTGAAGCTCAAGGCGAGACGGAACTTCTGCGTGAGATATTCGCGTTCCGGGGATCGGGACGGGATCCGTTTCGCTCATTGCTAGAGTCGGGCGAGGTCCGCCCCCTAGTCCAGGACCTTCGCGTCACGAGCATCACATACGACCCACGCTATCCGGCCGCGAGTGTGGCTGTGTTGCGTGATACCATTGTCAACCAAGCGTACCCTGTCAGGGTTGGAGACGAGCTAGGCAGGCTGAGGGTTGTTGGCATAAGCCCCGGCGAAGTGACTTTGGTTCTGTCGGAATTTGGCAGTGAACGCCAGGTAGTGTTGCGCCAGAGGCGCAGGCAGGAGGGAACATCATGAAGCGGTCGTTGATTCTCGCAGCCGTAGGGTTAACCCTGGCGGCGCCACAAATAATAGCCGGATCTGGTGACGCAAAGGCGGCTGGCGAGGTAACCGCGGTGAGCGTCCTACCGGGTGCTGGCCGCACTCACGTCGTGATTGACGTTCGTGGCACGGTAACCGTGCGGGACTTCATGCTCGACAACCCGGCCCGTCTGGTAATCGATTTCGAAGGTGCCCAGTTGAATGCACCGGGCTTGCTCTATGACGGAAAGGCCCGCGGCGGAATCGTGAACATCCGATACTCCCAATACGAATCAGATGTGGTAAGGGTCGTGATCGAGCTGGAGTCCATCAGAGGCTATCAGCTGGAAAAAGTAGACGAGAACGTGCGCGTCTCGTTTGGCTCTGACCGGTCATTCCAGGCGTGGTCGTCAGCCACGACGGCCAACTGGCCGGAGGTGGAGCAACCATCCACGGATTGGGAGACGACGTTCAAATCGAACAGGGCTGTGCCGCTGCCGCAGTCACAGCAGCCACCGGTTACGGTAACCTATGATTCGGCACACATCAGAGATGTTGCGGCCGCGTTCGCCGAGTATAGCGGCAAGTCGATCATAATCGGCAAAGACATCGACGCCCGCGTCAGCGCCACGATCAAGAATCAGCCGTGGGACGTGGCATTCATGACGATTCTCGACGCCAACGGCCTCACCGGATCGGAAGACACGCGGGGTATCATCCGTGTCGACAGTCGTGAATCGTTGGCCGCCCGTGACTCGACAGAGCCGTTGGTGACCAAGGTCATCTCGGTCAACTATGCCAAGGCGGCAACGCTCGCCGCTGTGCTGGCATCCGTGATCTCGGAACGGGGCTCCGTGGTCGCCGACACCGCTACGAACAAGCTGCTCATTACGGACGTGCAGAGCAGAATCGACGACGATTCAGTGCTTGCCGCACAGCTGGATATTCCGACACCGCAGGTGTCGATCCAGGCGAAGCTGATCTTTGTGGATCGGACCGACATCGAGGAGTTGGGCATTCAATATGACCTAGGGACTTCCGACCAGTTCTTCAACAAACTGGTGCAGCGTCCCGACCCATCTTCGGCGGAGGCGATCGATACCGACGGCGACGGGGTCCCCGACGCCATCCGGGCCACGGAGTTCTTCGATGAAGATCAGACGATAGTCGATCTGGGCGGGAACGCGTTGTCCGGGATAGCCAATGCCGATGGATTCATCGCGGGCCCTGCTCTTGAACTCATCTTCTCGACCGCCATTGGCGCGTTCAACTTGACAACGTTTGTCAGAGCCCTACAGCAGGTGCAGCTGGCCGACCTCCAGGCCGAGCCGCTAATCACCGTAGCGGACAACACCACAGCCTATATCCTGGTTGGTGAGCGGACACCGATCCGTGTTGTCGACGTGAGTTCACAGGTTGGGGCTGGCGGCCAGGCACCGCGGGCGACGACGGAGATCGTGCCCACAGGGTTGCAGCTCGAGGTGACCCCCCACGTCACCCACAACCGCCATGTGCTGATGGAGATCAAGGTCGAGAACTCATCGATCCAGGAAGCACCGGCCGATCTAGGCTTCACCTTCCAAACCCAGGTGGTCGAGACTCAGATCCTCGTCGCCGATGGGCAGACCCATGTAATCGGCGGACTCACTGTGAGCGGCGTCACTGTGTCTAAGAGCGGGATTCCGTTCCTTGTAGACCTACCGATAGTAGGTGGCCTGTTTGGGTTCACCGAGCGGCGTGAGACCCGGCGTGATCTG
>JAUVRV010000193.1 GCA_030597435.1 Gemmatimonadales bacterium
GATAGCCCTCGAGGACGTTGGTCTGGCCGAAAACTCGCTGATTACGAGTGAGCCAGGTTGGTCGGGAAAGAGCACCAGGTTGATCTCCGCCCCTTTTCCGCCGACCCTCGTGCGAAATCCACCACCCAGGGCGCGCACGCCCCAACCACCCTGAGCTGCCTGCGTCATCTCGGTCGGCGTCAGGGGTCGTCTGCCCCAAACCTGATACGTGCCCGGTACCAACTTTCCAAAGTCTGCCTCACCCGAGTGAGTGGTAAACAGGGTATCCCAATCCTCGTCACGCGGTCCCCGGCGGATGACGACCTCAGCATCAGGTGCGCGCGCGTTGGTCCAACCCAACGCGTTCGCCAAGGCCGTGTCTACTTCAACCGTTACTATCAGGTTCGATTTCTGGACGTCCCCCGAGTCGTTCGTGAGGTCACCCGGATCGAGCAGCTGAACTACGGATGAAAAGCAACCAGTCAGCACCAACGAAAGGAGCGCACCGCAATAGAGCGAGCCTAGCACCGATAACTTCGCGGATCTGAGGCCCGTGGAGCTCCAAGACGACGGTATCGGCCGGTGCGTCGCACGGCGGCGCACCGGCCATACGATCAGCGGTGCAGGCAACTGCAGCACCAATTCGGCCCTATGTAGACACACATACCGTCAGTGCCACCTGCCAGGTCGCAGCGATCGTCGCAGTCGTTCTCACTGACGCAATCGCCAAGGAAATTCTCACCGTCGTTAGGGCAGCCGGCGGCTGCAACTGCCCGCAGAGACTGGGAAGTTCCAAACATGAACGCACCCGCAAGGGCAAGCGCCACAAGGGTCCGAAAGGCCTGCTTCAATAGTTTTGGCATGGTTCCTCCTGATACGTATTGAACACGGTATACTCCACTATCATCAATGCCGTTGCGATCCGGTAGCTCCTATCTATATTGACGCATTGAACAGAGTGAAGTGTTACATGGCCTTCGTACCCCCGCGTGAGTCAAGCCCTCTCAATTGCTGCTTCCTCCCTCCTCCACCACCGAACAGCCCCTTGACATTGCTCTGCAATCGTCCATATGAAGGACGCCGCGGACGTTCGACGTCGCGCCATCACTTGATCCGATGTTGAGGTCCAGAAACGCCCTCGGAGCCAATGTAACGTTTGCCGAGGTTCGTTGCGTCATATAAGAAGGGGCCACCAGCTCACGTTCACAGGCGGGCCGAGGTCCGAGTGAGGGAGATACCTCTGAATCCTGGAGTTCTGAGACGCGCCCAGGATGGGGAAGCTCAGGCAATCACGATGCTCTACGAGCGGTATGGACCGCTCGTGTACCGTGTCGCATTGCGGCTGACCGCGTCCGAGGCAGATGCGGAGGATGTGGTGCAAGACGTTTTCATCGGCCTCCCGGAGGCTCTGAAGTCGTTCGAAGGTCGAGGGGCCTTTTCAACATGGCTGACACGCGTAGCCGAACGCAGAACCGTGACGGCCTTGCGCCACAAGGTCAGTCGATCCGAGGTCTCGATCGACCAGGTGAAGGTACAGGCGCTGCCCGCCAACGTGAGCGATGTAGACGCGATAATTGCGGTGGAAAACCTGCTGGAACGGCTTCCGCAATTGCTGCGTACGGTGGTTGTGTTGCACGACATCGAAGGGTACACGCATGAGCGTATTGCCCATCAGCTTGGCGTCAAGAGTTCTACCATTCGCGTGCGGTACTACCGCGCTCTCAAACTACTGAAAGGGCTGTTCTCAGGCACGCAATGACTTGGCATCCCTCGTTCGAAACACTAGCTCGGTTTGCCGCATCTGATCTCTTGCGGCTGCGGCGACGAGTTGTGACAAGACATCTCGAGAGTTGCAGCCAATGCAGAATGGAAATAACCGCACTGCGGAAGGCTAGAGCCGCTGTGCGCCAGTCTCATGCAGACTGCTCTCCTCCGGAGGGGTTGCTGGAGTCCATACTGGCGAGGCGCGCTGCCGGAGAACGGGTGATCCTGCCGGTTGCAGACGCTTCTCCCCGACGGTCATTCGGACGCGCGGCCAGGGCAGTCGGAATCGCAGCGTTGCTGGTCCTCTGCGGTGTGCCACTCTTCATATTGTCCACACGAGTTCTGGACGCCGAGCGGGTATGGGGTGAGCTGATGCTTTCACCTACACAGCCGCTTAGGGGATCGCAGCTCAAGATCGAATACCGGCCAGCCGGCCAGTTCGCTGATGAGAGGCAGTTGATTCTACGAGCGCGCTACCGGACCCCCGACGACCCGCCGTATAACCGCGGCATACTTCAAGAACCGTCCGCAATATTGCAACGAGTGCGACGTGGTCTATATAGGGGCGCTATCACATTGCCCGATTCGGTTGTGTTCGCTCGCTTCTCTGTATCCGACACAACCGGGAGGCTGGTCGACCATAACGCGCGCCGGTTGTGGGAGGTCATGGTTCACGAGGCCGGGAGACCCTTACACGCGGCCCTGATACAAAAGCAGAACGACAACATGGGCCGAGATTGGGAGGTGGCGTTCGAGGCCGCGCGCATCGCAACTGAACTGTACCCCGGAGATCCTGTGGCTTGGGACAGACTGACGCAGATGGAGGCCTCGATCTCGCGCGGCGTGAACGCCGACAGTCTCGACGAACTGCACCGTCAGCGTTTCCGCATTCAGCACGAGGAACTTTTCGGTGTAGACGAGCTTACCGGAGATGAGCTGAGTGCGCTATTCTGGCTTGCACGAACCGTGCGTATCCCATCAGACACTGCCGAGTATTGGCGACGGCGCCTGATAAACGAGGCACCAAGACACGCGTTGGCCGTTCAGGAGCGGGTCTTCGACATCCTGAGAAGCGCCGGAGACGAGCCGGCAGATGCCCTGGCAGCGCTTGAGGCGCTCTGGAATGATGTGGGATCAGCTCACTTCAGCCTAACCGATGCCGGTTTCAACGCCGCACTGCTCGCCAAGGACGAATCTGCAGCTGTCCGATGGGCGAACAGACGAGTATCGCTCGAGCCATACACGGCCCCCTACGTTGCCATACGACTTGCTCTTACGCCGGATACGCGCACCACCGGCCTGTCCTGGCTCCGCGAACAGCTGGAACAGATGACGACGAGGGCTCCGGACGAGGGGCGGCGACTAGACGAGTCAATCGACGAATACAGTCGGAGAATAGCCACCGAGAGCAGTCGGCTATACGCAGCCCTTGGGCAAGTTCTAGTCGAGAGTGGAGAGATCGCGGCGGGCCTTGACGCTCTTGAAACCGCCCTGACGAGTGCGGGCTGGGACGTCGATCTCTTTCGATCGCTTGCTAACACCCGGCTCGCCATGGGTGATGCCGTGGGAGCGGTGGAGATTCTCGCGCGCATCGCGGTGGATCCCAGTACGCCGATCGTGACCAGGGATTCGATCCGCGCCCTTGCGCTCGAGTCACTCGAATCAGAGGAGTGGGAAGCTCAGCTGCAAGCAACACGAGACCTCATGTATCGCGAGACGATGAAACGCGCGGTGAGTCGCAAGTTGAAAGGAAGGGTGCGGCTCCTGAACTTTCAGGGAGACCCGGTGGAGGTACATGACGTGGTGGGTGGTGGACCGGCGCTGATCGCGTTCTGGTCGCGGTACTGCGGCCCATCGCTCAACGAGCTAGACGATCTGCATGCCATGTACGACGAGCTGAGGCGGCGCGGTGTGGCACTGGTGACCATCACTGCTGAGCGACCAACAGCTGAGCTCGGCGCATACCTAACTGACCGTGGTCTGGACTTCCCCGTATATCACGACGTGAGTGGCCGTGCACACTCGGCTTTCAACTCATGGGGCACGCCTGACTACTTCGTGCTCGATTCTGAGGGGCTAGTGCGATTCGAGCCCCGCCAGCTTGATGATGTTCTACGTCAGCTTGAGACCCTGCAGACTCATGGCAGCAACGGCACCTCGAACTGACGATGATGCCACATATCACTCGGTAATCGAGAGATCAATCGGAGGTCAACGTGAAGCAACACAAAGGACGGAACATAGTACGCGTAGCCATGGTAGCCGGAGCACTTTCCTTCCTGCCACTGGCATTCGTGGGAACGGGATTGGGTACCCGCGTCGAGGTCAACGACGGGTGTGCTAACCATCCCTGCTGCTATCAGCCCGGGTCCATCTGCGTTGTTGGTGCAGATACGATCTTGTCTCACAAGTATCTGGAACCTGATTGTTGAACTTTTAGCCAAGATCTGGCCATGGATGACGGCGTGATTGGTGGGCCTCGGGGGCGCATCCCGCTCACTATCGGGCTGGGATGCGCGCTCGCCGCGGCAACCTCCTCAGGGTGTGACGGGCGAGTAGATGGACTACGACATGGCCCGGCCGAACTGGATCATGCCAACGTTCCAGTTGTAGAGCTGGCGGGAACCACGATCAGCAGATCGGTTCAACTTGCTCAACCGTTTGACATCGCGCTGGTGGGAACACGCCTCGTGGTCATCGACGTCGCCGCCGACTCCGCTCTTCATGTCATTGACATTACTACTGGAGGCGAGCCCACCAGTTTTGGGTTCAGAGGCGAAGGTCCGGGGGAATTCAGATCACCCTGGTCCTTCGACGTCGTGCCAGGCAGCGACAGAAAACTGTGGGTATATGATCTGGAGCTGAGACGACTGACGCTCGTAGATCTTGGTCCGCGTGGGTGCGCAATATCGACCGCGCGGGCACTGACCCTAACCGGTTCCGCCACGCCAATCGGTCCGCTGTGGGTCGATGACAACAGCCTCGTTAGCCTGGGGTTCTATCCTGATTCCAGGTTCGCAGTCTTCGACAGCACGGGACTCAAGCGCGACGCCTGGGGTGAGGTGCCGGATCAGGATGAAGACATGGCACCAGACCTCAAGCAACACGTGTATCAGGCTTCTCTTGTCGCCCACCCCAGTCGCAACCGCCTCGCCGCATTCACACGGCACATGAGTCAGATAGAGTTCTACTCTGCTGATGGCAGCGTTCTGAAGATAGGCCAGGGTCCAATCAACGTACAACCGCGGTAGGAAGTTCTGCGCAGGAAGAACGTCCACGTGATGCAGGGCGGCGCGGCGCTCAGATTTGGTTACGTCGAGGCCGCGGCCTCAAGAGACTGTGTGTTCGCGCTGTTCTCAGGCCGAACCGGCGAGGGCCACAAGCGCCGAGCACACTTCGCTCGATTTGTTCACGTATTTGATTGGGATGGGAACTTCAAGTTTGCACTTCGTCTGGATGTCGACGCGCTAACGATCACCGTCGACGAGCAATCGCGGTGGTTATATGCGGTACGGCACGATCCAGAGCCCGCGATTGTGCGGTACTCACTGGAGGGAGTGATCGCGGCCGAGGCGACGGATTGCGTGGGTCAGTAATGCAGCGGGATACAATTGCAAGAGTGTTTTCCGGCGCAGCTGCGGAGTCTGCGTTCAAGCCAACCAAGCCAATGGACAACACCGACGACGGTCTCGTCTGGCGCAACCCTCACCAGCCATCACCTATCCACCACCAAGCACGGACCGCAAGTTCTCGACGGTGATCGCGTCGGCGTCCCGCCGCCGCTCGAGGAACGGCCGCACATCATACGCGAGCTGGGACACATCGAGACTCTCGAGCCGCTCCAATAGCTGGCGAGTCCACAGCGTCCCGTCCACAGCTCCGGCTCCCTCCGTCTGATCCAGGGCGTTCTGCAGTAACGTGAGGTTCGGCTCCACCGGCGGGCGCCGTGACCGGTACCATAGCAGGTCAGACCAGTCCCTGCCCGTTGGGTACCGGCGCGCGCACAGGGCGTGGATCTTCCCCGCCATCAACGACGGCAGGTCATAGTGGCGCACCGTGAACATCATGTGGCGGGTGACAATCTGCGTGACACTCACCGCACCGGCAGGAGGCCGCGTGTCGATCTCAAGCCGGATCGGGGCTGGATGATGGTGGGTTCGCGCCATTCGGTGAAGTGGTCCAGGGAATGGA
>JAUVRV010000307.1 GCA_030597435.1 Gemmatimonadales bacterium
ACATTCACGCTGCCTCGTGGCATCGACACTGAGAAGGTTACCGCGAAGTTCGAGAACGGTGTACTCGAGGTGGCACTTCCCAAGTCAGCCACGGCGAAGCCTAGGTCGATTGAAATCAAGTAGCAGAGCAGTAGGGGAAGGAGAGAAGGAGGGGAAGGAGATGACGATGCTCCGTCCCCTCTTTTTCTATCGTACCTCCTCGATGTACCTGACTAACTGCGTGCACTCAGCAAATACAGGAATCTCTCAACCTCGCTGGTGTCTTTGAGCGAAAAGCTTGCTTGTGTCTCGCGCGGAGTTTCTGCGACCAGAATACCCAATCCCCGATCCTTCAGTACTGCAAAGGCATCCTCGTCGGTAATGTCATCGCCGATATAGAGCGGTATCACATCCAGCGAGTCGAGGTTGAGTGCCTGTAACAGCCAAAGCACGGCCTTACCCTTGTCCCACTCGAGCTGTGGGCGTACTTCGAAGATCTTCTTGCCGCAGATCTTCGTCAGTCGCGGTTGTTCTTTAACCACATTGTCCACGGCGCGCTCGATTCGCGAGATGTTTCCGTCGTCCGCCTGTCGATAGTGAACGGCTATGGAGAACCTCTTGTCTTCGATCAGGACTCCACCTATCCCCGACAACTGGTGTTCGAAACTCCGCGCCGCCTGTTCCAGTGCGGGGCGGTACTCTGTTCCGATCTCATGGCGTACAGTCGTACCGGCCGGACCGGCAATATCGAATCCGTGGCTTCCTGCATAGTAGAGATTGTCGAGGCCGACGAGTTCACTTACATCCTCTCGACCGCGCCCACTGACAATGACAGTTGGATGAGCGTGGGCCACGTCAGACAGAATTGCTCGCATCGTGGACGACAGCTTGGCCAGTTCGGGTCGTGCAACTATGGGTGTCAGTGTGCCATCGTAGTCGAGAAACACCGCGATGCGGCGGTTTTCCCACTGCTCGCTAATGTCGCTCCAATGTTCCAGTGCGGACGGCCGTCGGTGTTGATGTTGCAGGTACAGCTTGTCGATATCAGCCACTGTCAACTCGGCCAGATCTTGCACCACAAAGTCTGCACCTGCCTCTTGCAGGGCCTCCGGATGCCCATCTCGGTCCACCCCGATCACCAATCCAAACCCACCCTGGCGACCGGCCTCGACACCTGAGACCGCATCCTCAACCACGAATGCCTTGCGGGGTGATATGCCAAGCAGCTCAGCTGTCTTGAGAAAGGCATCGGGGTGTGGCTTTCCGCGGAGCCCGATCTGTTCTGAAACAACCCCATCAACACGGGCCTCAAACAGGTCTTCCAATCCCGTGCGACGCAGGATCTGCTCGGTGTTCTTGCTCGACGACATGAGTCCGACACGGATGCCAAGAACGCGTAACTCCCGGATCAACGACACAGTGGAGTCAAACACCTCGACTCCCTCCGCTTCGATGAGTGAGTTGTAGACTTCATTCTTGCGATTACCCAATCCGCAACATGTGTTCGCGGACGGTTCGTCGGCGGGCGTGCCAAACGGGATGTGGATGCCCCTGGACTCCAGAAAACTCTGCACCCCCTGGTAACGTGGCTTTCCGTCGACATAGGGCAAGTAATCGCTCCGCATATCGAACGGAACGAACTCGACTGCCTGGGACCGTGACCAGGCCTTCAGATACTCATCGAACGCGGCCTTCCACGCTCTCGCGTGCAGACTGGCGGTGTGGGTAACGACGCCGTCGAGATCGAAGATAGCGGCTGAGAAGTGCAAATCTGTCTTGTTTGGTTCCATTGTCGATAGAAGTGAAGGTTACGGGAGAGCGATGCGGCACAGAGAAGGTCCCTATCCGCTTGACGTTGACCGTCATCAACGAGAAGATACAGATGTTGGGCCTCAATTTCACGTTGAGTGGGAAACGGAGCGATGGCCGAGCCCAAGCTCATAGTTGTGTCGGTGCGCCTACCGGTACGTCTGGTCGAAGACGGCACCGATTGGCGCGTTGATGCCAGTCCTGGTGGTTTGGCGACTGCGCTCAGAGCGGTCTCGCAGCGGCGCTCCTTCACTTGGGTCGGTTGGCCCGGCACTGATGTCCCATCCCAGCATCTACCGGCCGCCGCCGCCGCGCTCGAAGAATATGGTGTGCCGGTCTTTCTCGATTACGAGGTGTTCCAGGGTTTCTACGAGCAGTTTTCGAACCAGCTCATCTGGCCACTGTTTCACAACATCTCAGGGCGTCTCAAGTTTGACAGGACTGCTTGGTATCAGTTCGAGGCCGTAAATGAGCAATTTGCCACGGCAGTCAGGGCGGTGGCACGCCCAGGGGATACGATCTGGGTACATGACTACCAGCTAGCCCTGGTACCCCGGATGCTCCGTGAGAGCAAACTGGAGTGTCCGATCGGGTTCTTTCTCCACATCCCGTTTCCGTCACACGAGACCTATCGCACACTGCCCGCTCGGGAAGAGATCCTGCGGGGCATGCTCGGCGCCGACCTGATCGGCTTCCACACCTACGAGTATTGCCAACACTTCCGGGATTCCTGTCTCAGAGTCTTGGGTCTCGAATCGGAGCGTGAGACTATCGCACTGCCCGGTCACCTGGCGCATCTCGGAGTTCACCCGATCGGGGTAGATCCCCAGGAGATTGGCGAGTACGCCCAGCTACCGGAGGTCCGAGACCAATTCGAAGGTCTGCGCAACCGGTTTCGCACGAAGAAAGTGATTCTCGGTGTCGACCGGCTCGACTACACAAAAGGAATTCCAGAGAAGCTGCTCGCGTTTGAGGAGTTCCTGGGTCGTAACCCGCAGTGGCAGACCGGGGTGGTGCTGGTTCAGGTAGCTTCACCCTCACGTACGGAGGTCAGAGAGTATCAGGAGCTGAAGCGTGAAGTGGACGAGTTGGTTGGACGGATAAATGGACGCTACGGCACTTTCAATCACACACCGATTGTCTACATAAATCGGATGATCCCACGCTCGCAGCTCTCTGCCCTCTACCGCGTCGCAGACATCGCGTTTGTCACGCCGCTGCGCGATGGGATGAATCTGGTCGCGTTGGAGTACGTGGCCGCGCGAGGAGATCAGCCGGGGATCCTCGTGCTGAGTGAGTTCACGGGTGCTGCCGCGTGTCTGGCCGGCTCCCGTTTGGTGAATCCACACAACATAAGCCTGATGGCGGATGTCTTGGCTGAAGCACTACAGGATACCGGGTCGGCGGCAGCCGAGTTCCAGCAGATGTGCGAGTTCGTGCACAGTAACACGTCGGGGGTATGGGCAGATCGATTTCTGGAGCACTTGGCGAACGTCCACGAAGTCCACCGCTCGGGCGCGTGCCGCTTGAAGGCCACTGCGGATTTCACCCGCCATGTACCCGAAGTGCGGCCACTGTTCATTCTCGACTATGGCGGTACGCTGCAACCGCATGTGCCTGAGGTGAGCGAAGCGGAGCCCGATCTGCGGGTATACAAGGTGCTGCAGGAGCTGGCATCGGTTGCCTCGGTCTACGTGATCAGTGGCCGTCCGGCCGACGTGTTGGAAAGCTGGTTCGGGGACTTGCCGGTGGGATTGATTTGCGAGGATGGCGCTGCCGTCAGGGGGCCGGGCGCCGAGTGGCCAGAGGTACCAGAGATCGATCTGACGGTGCTGGATACACTGGTGCTGCCAATTATGGAAGATTTTGTGAGGCACACCCCAGGGAGCAAGCTCGAGCGGCGCCGTGTCTCGCTGGTCTGGCACTATCGTGCCACGGACCCCAAACTGGCAGCACTTCGGGCCAAGGAGCTGTACGCGCAGCTAGAGGGCACTCTGCGCGGGTTACCGTTCACAGTCTTGGCAGGCGCCAGGGCTGTCGAAGTCCGGCCCACCGATCTCACCAAGAGCAGCGTGGCAGAGCAGCTGCTACAATCACATAGTGATACCCATTTTGTCTTCTGCGCCGGCAACGACCGGGTAGACGAAGCGATGTTCGAGGTAGTGCTGCGTTCGCAGCGGGACACGATTATCACTTGTTTGGTCGGTGGGGAGGACACGGTGGGGCAGTATTTCGTCGAGTCGCCGGCGGAGCTGGTGAGCCAACTCGAAGGCCTGGTTTCGCTCTGGCGTCGGTCCATGGCTACCGCTCCTGGCTAGCCGGTGCGATCTTGCATCATTGATTGAACACCCATACTGCCATTATTGGAGTTCCCTGTGATAGCACGCGGCAAAGCGTGCCTGGACATAGATCGGTCCGTTGCGCTGTTATCCTCGTTGACGACCCTACTCCGTTCACGATGGCTGACCCAGAGCCTAGTCGTGACTGCATTGGCCGTTGCCCCAAATGTCACGAGCGCCCAGGACAATGATCGACCCAGTCTGCCAATGGGCACACTCGCGGAACAGTTTAAACTGGACGGGGTGCTGGACGAGCCATTCTGGGATGAGGCGGTGGCGATTAC
>JAUVRV010000036.1 GCA_030597435.1 Gemmatimonadales bacterium
CAGCCGCCGTTTCGGTGCGGGTACCTGGATTCGCGGACCCCAGAGGCGGGGGGAGGTAAAAATATAGACGGATGTAGGAGGGAAGGAGGGGAAGGAGAGGGGGCAGGGTAGACGGGGAAAAGGGAAAAGGGAAAAGGTGTGTGGTGGCCGGGATACCGGGATGCCTGCGACCGGGCCCCGTCCGCCGTGGCCGATGCGACCGACCGGACCACCTTGGGTGTATCAAAGGTGGTGGAGGCAGGGAGATAGCACACACGAGCGTTGTGACATGGATCCTTTAGCTATCGCAGGTTGTTGCTGATACTGCGGGTGGAGGGATGGGTAGAGTGCGGAGGTGCCGTGTGGGGCTGTTGTTGGGTCTGGTACGGTTGTAAGGGAGGGTAGCCATGATCCTAGCCAACCTGCAGGAACGGCTAACGCCCAAGGACGTGGAGTTCGTTGTCCAAGTTCTGGCCCGGGACGACGAACGGCGCAGAATGGAACTCGAGCAACTGCTGATGGAACAGGGTGTCGATGCACTGCTCGACCGGCCCGAACTGTTCGAATCGCTCCGTGATTCCACGGATCTCGGATCTCCGTCTCCCGAACTCTTCATCTGTGTGGCGGTCCGCGAAACCATGCGTTGGGTTGGGATTGCTGATGCGCAACTCAGCAACTACGTCGGGGCACTACTGTACGAATTTGGTTTCCGTGATCGGGCCTACCGTATTTCACCGCACGACGATCAGGTCTATCGCTATGTCGCAGACATAGTTGCTGACATCGATCAGGAGTCCGGTCGCCGCCGGTTCCTGCTGCAAGCCCACCTCGGCAACTTCACTCTATGGTTGGCAGGTGTGTTTCCTGATCGGATCTCGGCTCGGAAACAGCTGAAGGGCGGTCCTGGGCTAGAGTACTACGAAGCCATGGGGACGCAGGGATTCCGGCAGGCAGCTAACAGCCGGATGGCACAGAGCCTACACGTAGCCGACGTTTACTCCCGCGCGGCTGATGCGTTCGCGACATTGCGGATCGCCCTGAACCGGCTCTCAGATAGTCTGCTGTTCGCCAACTTCTCCAGTGCCGACAAGCTCATGCGACAGGTCGGGGACCAGTTTCGGCTCGATTCCTGAGCGGCCTCAACTGAATCACTGGGCCGGTCGCGCTACTGCGGTACGGTGTCCACTGGGCTGAGGAGAGGGCACCGCTGGTCGCTCACGGCACTCCATGTCACACGCAGTCCGTACAACGGTAGCGTCATGGTCGTGCTGGAGATGCTCCCCAGCATGGGTAATCCCCTCGGGGCTTCGGTCTCGAAGACCAGCACGCCCTGGAAGGTTTCCAGCGAGTCCTCTACGAGGATCAATCCGAACCCGGGAGCGTTCGGAAAGCCCTCCCCTTCAAACCCGAGGACTACACCGTCCGGTCCAAACGCGGCAAGAGCGTGTGCCGACGGATAGCCTACCACACGTGCAGGGACGATCCCCTCAATCCCGTCGGGAACCTGAGTGAGGATCCTCCCCGCCACGCGGAACTGCTCCAATACCATTACCGGCCCGGCCACGGCCTGGATGCCACACGCGAAACTACTTGCCGAGTCCCCCCCACCGCACGCCATCAACACGAGCGGCAGGATCAAGAAGGAGTGTTTCATACCAGTAATTGTATCCCTCTGAGCAGACGGAAACCAGAGCAGCGGCGGCCCATCTTCCTGGTTCTCCCAGGACGGAGTCGTGTGATCCTGGCGGCTCGCTTGACCGCGTTGGTAAGGTGGCGTATCGTCTTTTTGTAACAGCTCGTTCGCATGACACTTGTTCTGGGGGTCCAAAATGCCGACGTATGAGTATCGATGTGACAAGTGCAACAAGCACTTCACCGTGGTCAAGTCGATTTCAGAGCACGATCGCAAACGGCAGAGTTGTCCAAAGTGCAAGTCGCGCACGGTGAAACAGGTTCTCACTCCGTTCTATGCCAAGACAATCAAGAAGAGCTGATGTTTGAACGTCTGAAAGACGCGATCAACGCGGCACTCGATGCTGCCACCGGGCCACCCGATGGTCGTGAGGTGCTGTCGCGCATGCGAGATGCGGTGATCGAAACCCGGGCAGCACTGGAAGGAATGAAGCAGGGAGTTGCCAAGACCGAGCAGCGTTTGATACTAGAGCGTAGGCAGTTGGAAGACGCGGAACGCCGTGGCCGCATGGCGGCGGGAATCGACGATCAGGAGACAGTCGAAGTCGCCGAAGTGTTCACGGGCAAGCACCGTGAACGAGTCGAGGTGCTGGAAGACAAACTCGAAGCTCAACGGGCCGAGTTGGCGCTAGCGGAACGAGAGCTGGAGGAGATGAAGGGGCAGTTGAAGAGGACGGCCGGATCGAGCCATGCCGAAACGGCATGGCGAGAGATCGAGGCGGCAGGTGGGGTGCGTCCGGAAACCGATGTCGGAGATGAGTTACTCCGGTCTCAGCTAGACCATGCCGCTCGTGAGGCCGAAGCCGAAGCCAGGCTCGACGCACTCAAGAAAAAAATGGGCAAATAGGGAAGGCCAATATGGAGATCAAACCAGACCGCATGGTGTCACTCGGGTATGGAAAGTACTGGCGATCGGATGCGATCGTTGGTCTCACGCCGATCGAGGACAATCGTGGGCCGGGACGTCGAACAGAAGTGTACACTGCGACGATCGAGGAACCGATCGTGGCCTCGCGTAGCGAACTGGCCATTTTGCATGACATGGCAGTTGCCAGCGACGAGCACTTTCGCATCCAAGAAGCTCGGGAGATCTTGTCGGACCTCCTGGACGGGCTCGACGACATCCCGGACGTGTTGGGCCGGATGCTCACGGCCGAGGCCCAATTCGACGTGGCTGGCTGGCGTCGCCGCCTGCAGGCGTTCTTGAAGACCGACAGTGCCGAGGCAACTGCCGACCAGAACGACCTGTTTGACTAAGCTGCTTCCTCACCCTCCCCAGCGAAGAACGGCTGCCACTTCTCCGGTGGCGAGGGCTTCGTGAGCAGGCTGATTACTACCAACAGCCCAACCGAAATCAGCACTCCCGGGATCACGATGTAGTCGGAGCTGGCGAAGTCGAACTGGCTGCCACCCAGTGACATCGTGAGGTCCACACCCGCCATGTTCAGCAATCTGATGCCCACAATGCTACCCAGCCCACCGGCGATGCAGGCAACACCCCCTTGTGGGGTGACGCGTTTCCACAGGAAGCAGGCGAGCAGAGCTGGTGTCAGGCTCGCACCTACCAGGGAGTACGCGTAGAGGGCCATGGACAGCACGGTCTCGAACTGTGTAAGGAGTAACAACCCAACGCCACCGAAGATGACGATGAAGGCGCGCTGCAGGTTCACCTTCTGCTTGTCAGTGGCGTTGGGATTGATGAACCGCTCATAGAGATCGCGGCTGACGTTGGTCGATGGGACCAGGAGGAACGTGTTCCCGGTCGATAACACGATCGCTATTGCGGCTGCCAGGAGTACCGCGCCTCCAAACACCGGTAGTCCGTGTCGGGCCACGTAGAGGATCACGGTTTCCGAGGCTGCTCTGCCGACGACGGAGGTTTGGTCCATTAGATCTGGAAAAGCGGCTCGTCCTACTATCGCCAATAGCGCAAGCGCGGTCTCGATAACCACTATCCCGACCACCATCCCAAGCACTGCTTGTCTCGCGGCTCGTGCGTTCTTGGCGGAGAAGAACTTCTGGTACATGCCACTCTCACCCAGGATTAGGAGGAAGGTGGGCATGGCAACGCCGAATACCCAGAGCACATTGTGCCCGCCCAAGGGAGTAGTGTGCTCGGCGGGAAGTAGTTCTATCACTGCTCCGATACCACCCATCTCGAACACCATGTAGGGCAGGGCAAGCAGAACGGCCAGCGTGATGATGATGCCATTGAAGATGTCCACTGTGACGATGGATACCATTCCGGCCAAGGCAGTGAATGTGACGATTGCCGTTGCCGTGATGAGCACACCCAGCTGGGGAGAGATCGCGCCGTCCGTGACGATACTCAGGATCCAACCGCCACCGCGGAACTGGTACGCTGCGATGGTGACGTAAGCGAGTACGATTGCAACTGTGCCCAGCACGCGAGCAGCGGCGTTGTAACGCTGTTCCAGGAGGTCGGGAACCGTGTATTGGGCGATCTTGCGTACACGGCCAGCCAGAAAATAGGCGGCCATGAGTCCTACCCAGCCGCCAAACGAGAACCACAACTCGGAGATCCCGGATCGATACGCGAGACCGGCGCCACCGAACAGCGATCCAGAACCGATCCAAGTACAAACTAGCGTACCGATTAGGAGCACGACAGGAACGGAACGACCGGCTACCGCAAAATCTTCGTGACTCTTGACCCCGCGAGAGCGCCACAAGCTCACGGCGACCAGAATCAGTGGATATATGAAGACGACCAGAACCAGCACGCTCATTTATGCCTCCGAACGGATGCAGTGTTGTCTTGGAGTCCATCGTCGTTCAGCGGATTATGCCACGGAGATAGATACTGCTTACTCGTCCACGTGGCTAGTTCGCAGCACCACTCGCCTGTCCCGAAAGCAAGGGCAGCGGCTCTGCGGCCAGGTGACAGGCTACCCAGCGATTCTCAGCTACCTCACGAAGCATCGGGACCTCAGATCTACATCTCTGATCCTTCTTGGGGTGTGGGCAGCGGGGATGAAACACACATCCCGTAGGTGGCTTGCGCGGATCAGGCATGTCTCCCTGCAACACGATGCGCTCGCGTTGTTCACGTGGATCAGGCACCGGTACGGCGGAGAGCAGCGAGCTGGTGTAGGGATGTAGCGGCTCGGTGTAGGTCGATGCTGCCGGCGCCATTTCCATGAACCGTCCCAGGTACATCACGACAATCCTATGAGCGATGTGACGTACCACGGCGAGGTCATGCGCGATGAAGAGATATGTCAGGTTGCGTCGTTCACGCAGATCTGCCAACAGGTTCAAGACCTGCGCTTGGACTGATACGTCCAGGGCAGAAACGGGCTCGTCGAGCACCAGGAACTCCGGCTCCACCGACAGAGCGCGGGCGATACCGACCCGCTGTCGTTGGCCGCCGGAGAGTTCATGTGGATACCGATCGATGTAAGAAGGGTCCAGTCCCACTTCCTGGAACAGTCTGACAACTGCCGCGGTGGCATCGTTGCCTCTTGCGATCCGATGGACCGCGATCGGCTCCCGTACTGCCGCACCTACTCTCATGCGGGGATTGAGCGACCCGAAGGGATCCTGGAATACGATCTGCATACGACGTCGTAACGACCGGAGTGATCGCGTGTCCAGGTTGAACACATCGACATCGTCGAAGATCACACGCCCCGACGTTGCTTCAACCAGTCGCAGTATCAGACGACCCAACGTCGTCTTGCCACTGCCACTCTCTCCAACCAGGCCAATCGACTCTCCTCGGGCGATTTCGAACGACACGTCGTTGACCGCGCGCAGAGGGGATGGCCTCGAGAACAACCCGCCGGAACTGCGGTATTCCTTGACCAAGCGTTGGACACTGAGGAGCGGTGCCGTTGCATCGCTCATTTTTCGCTCCCTGGGCACTCGCTAAGCAGCCAGCAGCGTGCGAGGTGATCCTCGCTTGTCTGGGTGAGGGTTGGAGGGTCGGCACTGCATCTATCCATCAGCTGAGGACAGCGCGGATGAAACCGACAAGCTGCCGGCCAAGCCGTTGCAGGTGGAACGGCACCTGGAATTGTCTCGAGTCGATCGACGGGGCGGTCGAGCCGTGGCACGGCGCGGAGCAGTGCTTTGGTGTACGGATGAGCGGGTTCCAAGAACAGGCGTTGAGTCGTTGTCTGTTCGACAATTTGGCCGCCGTACATGACCGCAACCCGATCGGTAACACCGGCTACGATTCCGAGATCGTGTGTGATCAGGATCATGGCCATGCCGAATTGCTGCTTCAGGTCTGTCACCAGCTCCAGAATCTGTGCTTGGATGGTGACGTCGAGCGCGGTCGTGGGTTCGTCAGCAATGAGGATCTTGGGGTTGCACGACAGCGCCATGGCAATCATGACCCGTTGCTGCATCCCACCACTCAACTGATGGGGATAGTCATCCACGCGCTTGCTCGGATCCGGTATCCCGACCAGCTGGAGCAACTCGATGGCTCGATCGCGAGCCGCCTTGCGAGTGATCGTCTGGTGGGCTCTCAAGGTCTCCGCGATCTGAGTTCCGGCGGTGAGAACCGGATTCAAGCTCGTGGCGGGTTCCTGGAATATCATTGCGATCTCGGCGCCGCGAATCTGTCTGAGTTCACGTGAACTCAACTGGACCAGGTTCTTGCCTGCGTACTCCACTATGCTGCCGTCAGATATCTGACCCGGTTTGTCCACGAGGCGGAGAATGGACAGTGCTGTGACGGTCTTGCCCGATCCGGACTCACCAACTATGCCGAGTGTTTCCCCTGGCATGAGGTCGAAGGAGACGTCGTCCACGGCGCGGGCGGTTCCGTGCTCCGTGGCGAAGCTGGTGGTGAGGTGTCGGACGCGGAGAGCTGGATTCATCGAGTGCGTGGGTCCAGGGTGTCGCGGAATCCGTCTCCCATGAGGGAAAACCCGATAACGATCAGGATGACCACTATGCCCGGAAACACAGTAGTCCAAGGGGCGGCGAGCAGTTCCCCACCTCCAGCACTCATCATGCGGCCGAGCGATGCGGTCGGCTCCTGAACTCCCAAACCCAGGAAAGACAGACCCGCTTCGATAAGGATGATCTGGCCCATACCCAACGTTGCTGCCACCGTTACAGGTGCGAGTACATTGGGTAAGACATGATGCAACAGGATGCGGCCATGTCCCACACCAAGTGATCGTGCTGCCAGCATGTATTCGCGTTCGCGAACTGCCATGACCTCAGCTCGAACGATCCGGCTCACACCGAACCAGCTGGTGACGCCGAGGATAATCACGAGACCGATAACGTCAACTCCGTACCAGAGACCAAGTACAAGTAGCAGCAAGAACACGCGTGGTATTGCCAGCGCCGCGTCGACCGTCCGCATGGTCAATGTGTCGACAACACCGCCACAGTAGCCGGCTGCAAGGCCGACACTCGTCCCGATGCTGATGGAGAGGAACACAGACAGTACAGCGATTACGAGTGATACCCGTGCACCGTATAACACTCTACTGAGAACATCTCGGCCGTACAGATCGGTGCCAAAGGGATGTGCCGCCGATGGGGGCCGCCACTGCTCGGACAGTCCCAGTTGAGCTGTAGGATCGTAGGGAGCTACCCAATGAGCGAGTGCTGCCAGCCCGGCGAATAATGCCACCAAGGCGAGGCCATAGCGCCACCTGCGATTCGTGAACAGAACACTCAGTGTGCTATTCATGACTCGAGACGAACTCGCGGATCCACGATTCGATACAGGATGTCCGCGATCGTGTTTCCTATGACCACCATGATCGCAGCGACAATCGCGGCGCCGGTCACGACATTGTAGTCGCGGGCAAGTGCCGAATCGACAACGAGCCTGCCCAGTCCTGGCCAGTTGAACACGACCTCCACCAATACCGCTCCCGACAGCAGGATGGGAAACGACAACCCGAACAAGGTAATCACGGGCAGGAGAGCATTGCGCAGTGCGTGTCTGAACAACACTGTCCGCTCACGCAGCCCCTTGGCTCGCGCCGTCCGAACGAAGTCTTGGCGGATCACTTCCAGCATTGCGGCACGCTGGTATCGCGCGGTGCCTGCAGCACCCGCCAGGCCCAATGTCATTGCCGGGAGGATCAGGTGCTTGATGCGATCCCACATCTGTCCAAAGGGCGTCAGGTGCTCGTACATGGCCGTTGTCTTGGCGCCGGTAGCTGGTAGAATGCCGAGCAGGCCTACGTTACTGGCGAAGAGAAGCACGAACATCATGCCGAGCCAGAAAACAGGAACGGAGTAGAGCGTGAGCGTCAACACAGACAGAGCGTCGTCGCCTTTGGACCCCGTATGCGCGCCTTGGTGGGCTCCCACGAAGATCCCCAGCAGGAAATCGACCAGCAATGCGGCAGCCGCCAACACGATGGTGGCGGGTATGCGAGCGCCGATCGACTCGAGCACGGGGCGATGTTCTGAGAACGACATCCCCAGATCGCCTCGGACCAGGTTCGCCAAATACTTGAAGTACTGCGTGTGTAGCGGCTGATCTAGGCCGAGATTCCGACGGGCCTGGTCTTTGAACTCCTCGGATGCTGATGAGAAATCGCTCATGGTTGAGAAGGGATCGCCCGGGGCCAGCCGAAACAGGATAAACGTCAGGCTAGCGACCACAAAGACGATCGCGATAGCCTGAATGAGACGGCCGGCTAGGAACCGAGCCACTCTAGTTGAGCGGTATCAGATCGCGGTCGATGTAGCGTGAGGGAGTTACCTGAAAGGACCACAAGTTCCTCCACCATTCATCCCAAGGGAACGTCACGTTATCGAACCTCTCGTGGATACCTACTGTGACGGCTCCACCGTACATCCAGATAGCGGGAGCGTCCGCATTGATGATCTCGATGATCTGCTTCCACATCTCACCGGTCAGGTCTTGGTCGAACTCGCTGCGTGCCTGGTGGACCAGCCGATCGACCTCGGTATTGGAGTATGCGCCAAAGTTGCCCGCTCCGATACCGGCAGTGGTCCATGTTTCGGCAATCGACCCAGGGCTGGCATCCTGCAGCCAGGCTCCGAAGTACGAGTCGAATGTCCGGCTGCCCATTCTACTTCCCATCGCGTTGCCCTCTACGGTCTGAATGACCAGTTCAATGCCGACTAGCTTGAGCTGCTCCTGCAAGAAGACCGCCGAGCGTTGTCGCAGGATACTGGAGGCTGTCATCAACAGCCCGAAGGACAGCGATTGACCGTCACGGTCCAAGACACCATCTCCATCTCCATCTGACCAGCCCATCTCCGACAAGAGGCTACGTGCGGCGTCACGGTCAAACGGAATCGTCTGGATACCATCATCCCATATCCACATTCCCGACGTAAGTGGGCCTTTGGGTACCGTTCCGGCATCGCCCATCACGCTGCGAACGATTATCTCGCGATCAACCGCCATCGTCATGGCGCGTCTCAGGTCAAGGTCGGCCAGCAGCGGGTGTGGGCTGTCGAGATCTTCCGGGTCGCGGAAATTGAAGGCGATGTATGCGTATGCGTTGGACGGAACGTCGAGCGTGCGCAAGTACGCCTCTCGTTTGATTCGGTCGATGTTCTCGAGCCCTGAAACGGGGTAAAGCAGATCCACCTCGGCCGCGGCCAGCTGTGTCACCATGGTGGGGACGTCACTGCCAAAGCGCCACACCAGACGGCGTATTCCTGGACGTCCTGCGAAGAACGTGGAATCAGCCACCAGTTCGCTTGATTCCCCGGTGTCCCAGCTCGCGAACCGGAATGGCCCGGTGCCCACAGGACGCCGGACCAAATCGTGGCTTCTCAACTCGGACCGAGGAATGGTATCCAACAAATGGTGCGGCAGGATCCGCATGTGGTAGATCGCATCGTAGAACTGCTCGGGGTAGCGTTGGACGAATCGGAACGCCACGGCAAGAGAGTCTTGTGCTGTCACGGCGGCGATCCTGTCGAGTCTAGGCCGTGCCAACGCGTTCACTATGGTGTCCCGGTAGATATCGAAAGTGAATGCCACATCACGACCGGTGACAGGCGTGCCATCGTGCCAGCTTGCATTCGGGTTGATGTCAAAGGTGATCGTCAGCGAATCGTCAGAGAACGTCCATCCTTGGGCCAACTTTGGAATGAAGGATTCGTGGCCGTATGAGGTTGGTTCTGGACCGATCTCTGCCAGACGCCAGAAAAGCTGGTCGGCTAACGCAATGTGTGTGTCGTAGAACGCGAACGGCGGTAGCAACGTCGGTGGTTCGTTGGAGGAAACAACCACCAGCGTCCCACACCACCCCCCCTCACAACTGAGATCCTGCGAGCAGCCCCACGATCCAACCAACAGCGCCGCACAAACAGAGAAATACGAAACCGGTTTCATAAGCTTCAGCCGTTTCATGAAGTAACTACCGCCGCCAGGTCCACTGCGAGTCCGCGAACCGAGCAGCGCTCGTGTCCGCCAGGAGCCGTTCGTTCTCGATCCACTCGCCGGGCCACGCGCGTTGTGCTTGGAGTCGGATTGCTTCGGCAACTTCGTCGAACGATGCCGGGCGGCCGAGCAAGGCACTGATCGATGTGGCTACCGGCTGTATCGTGGCACCTCTGGTGACTTGGGCGACCACATCCTGACCATCCTCCAGCAGCACAGAGCCGTGTTGCAGGAACGCCGTTCCCTCACGTACCTGTGCGCTACCGACGAGCTTACGTCCGCCTGCAATGACCTCGCCGCCGACTGGCGAAGCGAAACACGCCCCACCGGTCAGACCGGGTTCCTGTGTGTCGGGGTGGCCGGCTTGCTCGGCAGGCACACCCAGGCCGCGTAGGGCGACCGCGATCGTGGCGTGGATAATATTGTACGTTTCGCGCAGCGCTCCAAACGTTGCGGTCGGTGCGGCCACGGCATAGGTCACTTCTGCGTCGTGCCACACCGCTCGCCCGCCCGTCGGACGCCTCACGGTATCGAGCCCCAGTCGCTCGATTTCTGTAAGATCATAACGGTGCTTGGCCGGCTCGTTGCGACCAAACGAAAGACAGGGTGGAGACCAGCGGTACAGCCTCAAGAAGCCCACTCCCTCCTGTGCGCGGCACAGAAGGGAGTGGTCGATGCTCATGTTCTCGCTGCCACTTCGCCCCGACGGTTCAACAATCAGGGTCCAGAGCACCGGTGTCAGGTCCCCACGGGTGTCGCTGCTTCCGTGTAAGCCGCCATCGGAATGCAGCAGATCAGGTTTCTGTCGCCATAGGCCCCATCGATTCGCCCCACCGTGGGCCAGCTCTTGTGATCTCTCGTTTCGGGTGTTGGGAAGGCCGCGCGCTCCCTGGAGTAGGGCCTGTTCCACTGGTCAGCCGTCACTACTGCTATGGTGTGAGGTGCGTTCTTCAACAGGTTGTTTTCGGGATCTGCCCTTCCTTCTTCGATCTCCCGAATCTCCTCTCGTATAGCCAGCATGGCGTCACAGAAGCGATCCAACTCTTCTTTCGACTCACTCTCGGTCGGCTCGACCATCAGGGTTCCTATGACAGGGAACGATACGGTCGGCGCGTGGAATCCATAGTCCATCAGGCGTTTTGCAATGTCTTCTGCCTCGACCTCAGAAGAAGCCTTGAACGGACGCGTGTCCACGATACACTCGTGTCCGATCAATCCATTCTCTCCTGAATACAGCAGCGCGTACTCCCCAGAGAGCCGTTTTACCACGTAGTTCGCATTCAGTATTGCAACCTTGGTCGCCTCTGTCTGGCCGTCGGACCCGGTCAGTGCAATGTACGACCATGTGATCGGTAGAATCGAGGGGCTGCCCCAAGGAGCGGCAGAAACGGTGCCACACGACTGATCCAGTCCCAACGGTACCACGGGGTGGTCGGGCAGGAAGGGGGCGAGGTGCTCGGCTGCGCAGATCGGACCAATACCAGGTCCACCACCACCGTGGGGGATAGCGAACGTCTTGTGCAGATTGAGATGGCAGACGTCGGCTCCATAGTCACCCGGCCGGGCCAAGCCAACTTGTGCGTTGAGATTGGCGCCATCCAGATAAACCTGCCCACCGTTCTGGTGCACGATGTCACAGATCTCGCGAATCCCAGCTTCGAAAACTCCGTGTGTCGATGGATACGTGATCATCACCCCGGCGAGCGCTTCCTTGTGCTGGGTGGCCTTGGCCCGGATGTCGTCCAGATCCACGTTGCCATGTTCATCGGTTGCTACCTGTACTACCCGCATGCCCGCCATGACCGCGCTGGCGGGATTGGTGCCATGAGCGGATTGGGGAATCAGGCAGACGTCGCGGGCCTGATCGCCACGCGAGTCGTGATAGGCCCGAATCACCAACAGGCCGGCGAACTCGCCTTGGGCCCCGGCATTGGGTTGGAGCGAGACGTGCGGTAGCCCTGTAATCTCGGCGAGGTTCCGCTCCAGTTCCTCGAACATCATCCGATACCCTTCGGCTTGTTCACGTGGTGCGAATGGATGCATGCCGCCAAACTGGCGCCACGTGATTGGCATCATCTCCACAGCTGCATTCAGCTTCATTGTGCAGGAGCCGAGCGGTATCATGGCCGAGGTGAGGGAGAGATCACGCATCTCGAGCTTCTTCAGGTACCGCATCATCTCTGTTTCGGAGTGGTAGCGGTGGAACGTCTTATGGGTCAGGTACTCGCTGGTCCGTCTGAAACCCTCGGGGATCGCAAGAGTGTCAGCCGTTTCCTCGGCCAGCTGTATGATTGTGGTTGGCAGATCACTGCCCAGGGCGAAGACGGACACAATGTCGTCCACATCGGCGATCGAGGTGGTTTCATCCAGGGCGAGGCCAATCCGGTCCTCCGCAATG
>JAUVRV010000340.1 GCA_030597435.1 Gemmatimonadales bacterium
ACGGCATCGGTGCGGAACGCAAGATCGCTCGGTTGCGCTATCTGCGCGACCGTTGGATGAGACGTCTGGAGGGCCAGCCGGGTGTCGTGCTTCATACCAGCTTCGACCCGGCCATGTCTGGTGGTCTGGCAAACGTGGGCATTGAGGGAGTCGAGCCGGGTCAACTCTCGTCGCATCTCTGGAGGACGCAGAAGATAATCGTGACCCCGATCGGTCACGCAGCCTGCAAGGGGATCAGAGTGACGCCAAACGTATACACCACTCTGGACGAGGTAGACAGGTTTTCCGAGGCTATGGAAGATGTGATCCGGAACGGGATCCCTGCATAGTAGCGGATGATGCAGCGTGATGAGGGGCAGCTATCGATCCTGCCTCTCATCACCAGCTCGAGTGCCGTTCTGATGCTGCTACTTGGCTAGATCGACCAGGCCGTCTTTGCCCCCACCGGCTCCAACCAGGGTTTTGGTAACCTCACCATTCTCAAACCGCGCGAAGAACGGGATTGAGCTGATGCCGTACCGCTGGCTGACCGTGGGCGAGCGGTCAGTATCTACCTTGGCCACCAGCACTTTCCCAGCGTATTCGTTTGCTATTTCATCGAGGATGGGTGCCATCATCTTGCAGGGCCCACACCAATCCGCGTAGAAATCCACGATGACGGGTATATCGGACTTGAGCACTGTGGTGTCGAAGTGCTCCTCAGCCACCTTCACCGGTCGGTCCAGCAGGAAGGGCTTGCCACATCCGGCGCACTTGGGACCCTGGCCTTGTCGTGTCATGTCAACCGAATTGAGCTTACCACAGAACTGGCACGCCAGTGTGACGTGGGGCATCGTAGTGGGACCTCTGCGGTGAAGGGTCAGCGTCGATTCACAACAGCAATCTAGCGGATAGATTCCTTGCAGGGATGACTGTGCCGACATGGCAACCGTGATATACATGAGTGGGGGGGTCCAACCGTGAAAAACTACAAGCAGCGTGATATAAACGGACGGGAACTCAGGCCTGAAACCCTGATGATGAGCTATGGCTATGATCCGAAGCTGTCGGAGGGTGCTATCAAGACACCGATCTTCCAGACCTCGACATTTGTCTTCGAAAGCGCAGAGGCTGGCAAGGCGTTCTTCGAACTCGCATATGGACTGAGGGCTAAGGATCCCAAAGAGGAGCTGGGACTGATCTACAGCCGTCTGAACAACCCCGACCTCGAAGTGTTGGAGGATCGTCTCACTCTATGGGACCGCGCCGAGGCAGCGGCTGTGTTTCAAAGTGGGATGGCGGCCATCTCGACATCGTTGCTCACGTTCACACGGCCGGGTGATGTAGTTCTTGCCAGTGAACCCCTGTACGGCGGCTCAGATCACTTCGTCAAGCACGTGCTGCCAAACTTTGGTGTTACTCCCGTTTGCTTCAAGGCAGGCCACCCGATCTCGGAGATAGAACAGGACATTAGGGAGCAGGTGGGTGACAGGAGAGTGAGCGCAGCGATTGTCGAGACACCTGCCAATCCGACCAATGCCTTGGTCGACATACAAGATACCGCCGACCTGGTGCACTCGTTCGGGAGTGAGGAGCATCGTCCGGTCCTTATCGTGGACAACACGTTTCTGGGACCGGTGTTCCAACATCCACTGAAGCATGGCGCCGATATAGTGGTGTATTCGGCTACCAAGTTCATTGGGGGACATAGTGACGTGATTGCTGGCGCTTGCCTCGGCCCGTCGGAGTTGTTGAGCGAAGTAAGGGGCCTGCGCACGTTCATGGGAAACATGGCCGGACCGTGGACTGGCTGGCTGTTGCTGCGGAGCCTGGAGACGTTGAAGATGCGCATGACGGCACAGATGAAGAACGCGCAGTATGTGGCAAGCTTTCTGGCAGAGCAGCCCAAGATCCGAACTGTGCATTACCTCGGTCTGATATCGGAGGACGATCCGATGTTTGGGGTCTACCGCAAACAGTGTGAAGCGCCGGGCTCGCTGATCTCGTTCGAACTGGATGGGGGCGAGGCGGCCGCGTTCCGATTCCTCAACGCTCTGCAATTGGCGAAGCTTGCCGTGAGCTTGGGTGGAACCGAGACGCTAGTCGAACACCCGGGCAGTATGACACACTCGGATATCGCGCCGGAGGATCAGCGACAGATGGGAATCACGCCCGGCTTGGTGCGCATCTCGGTGGGAGTGGAGTACTACGAGGACCTGATTCTGGACCTCGAGCAGGCATTGGCCGCGGTGTAGCCGGATTGGATTGTCTGGGAAGCCAAAGGGCCGCGCTCTTGTCTGCGCGGCCCTTTAGCTAGCTAGTGATGTCGCTCGAGCTACGTTTACCCGGCGTCGGAGATCATCATTTTCACGGCCGGCAGACTCGAGAAATTGACCAACGGTTGGGTGTAAGTGCTACCCCCTTCCGCCATGTCTGACCCCACGAAATTGAAGTTCCCGTTCATGGTCCCAGTGGAATAGGAGCAGGTTATCCCCGTCTGGCTACAGTCGTTGGAGCCGGTGAAGTTGGAGCCGGACATGGTGGCATCGCCACTCGTTCCGTAATAGGTCGTCGACCCGTCCCAGTACATGCCTGCCACGTACGGATCTTCTCCGATTGTACCTGATGTGGAGGCCGGCGGTTGGTTGGTGTTCCCGAAGTCATAGCCGTATGCAGCTACCAACTCGCTCACCGTTGCGGTTTGTACATTCAGCCCGTTCCAACCTAGTACGCCGATGAACCAGCCCACATCCCCCTGAAGGTCCCATCCGACCTGCACGCCGACTGCACCTTCGTAGCTGGCTGCGGCTGCTTTGCTCACTGCCAGTCTGATGCCGCTCTCGATCGCTTCATCGATTGCCCTGGACCGGCTAGCACTCATAGTGCCAACCTCGTCCAAGATCCCGACCGCAAACGATGAGAACGCGGCCACCGGGGTTCCCGCGAGGACCCCGCTGGTATTCAGCGCGTTGATCAATGCCGCCTGCTCGGCAGAGTTGAGGTTACCGTCTCCGCCGGGATCCACGAGTTGGTCGATGTCGTCGCTGCAGCCTGTGACCGCAAACAGAGCAGCGACCGCGAGAATGCCGAATTTGTTGCGCAAGCTCATGTGACTGTGCCTCCAGTTGAGTGGTCCGAGGGTCGTATCCGTAGCAAGTCGAATAATAGGATGGGGGGCCGGGTGGGGGAAGGAGGATGAGAAAACGTGATCGAAATCGCACCGCTCTGCCCCCGCTGCCCCCCCTGCCCCCCCTGCCCCCGCTCCATCCGGAGGGGTGTGCGGGGCGGCAGCTACGGCCTCCAGGCCGGCTGGAAGTCCCTGATCCAGGACCCAGCGTCGGCGCTGCGGCCCACCAGTCGCCGCAGACTGAAGTAAGTGGCTGCTGTGACGGTGCTGGGTACCACATACACCTGCGCCCACCCGTTCATGCTGTTGACACCGTTGACCACGATCTCACTCCCATCGGGTGACCAATCGTAGCCGAGCGCGTTGAGATCGAAGTCCATTACCGCGTCTGCCGTGATCTGGTGCTCGTTGCTGCCGTCGCTGTTGATGATCCAGAAATCGTACGTGAAGTTGGTGGTCTCTTGGCGACCGAAGAGGATCTGGGTGCCGTCGGGCGAGAACATCGGCGCATCGTCGTAAACGGCCCCGGCTGTAAGCGCACTCAGGTTACTACCGTCACTGTCCATGATGTAGAGATTCCAGTACCCCTGTAGATCGATTGCCGTGAACACCACCTCACTGCCAGCCGACGACCAATCCATTGGCCCGGCTACCTGCAGCGGACCGTTTCCGGCATCGAGTGGCGCCGACAGATCCGGGATGTTGCTCCCGTCGTAATTGGCGGTGAAGAACTTGCTGATCCTCTCGGCCCCGACTGAATCCCGTGCGAAGACCAAACGCCCGTCTGTCTGTGGGTCCCACATCGCGGTGCCCCAGCCACCCTGCCAATTCGCTGGGGCGAGAGCAGAGATGTTGATGTAGGTGTTCACGGGAATAGACGTGATGGGAACGTTCACGTTTGGAATCGCGCAGACGTCCTGTCGTATCGCA
>JAUVRV010000196.1 GCA_030597435.1 Gemmatimonadales bacterium
CAATCCCTCGAACTCGTCTCTTTCTTGAGAGATGTGGGCAAACACTTCACCCTGTCCTACATGCTGCAGAAGGAGTCGGTCAAGGGCCGTATTGCCGACGGCATCTCCTTCACCGAATTCAGCTACATGCTCCTTCAGGCGTACGACTTCCTACACTTGTACCGAACTATGGGTTGCGAGCTACAAGTGGGGGGATCAGACCAATGGGGCAACATCACGGCCGGGATCGAGCTAGTTCGGCGGGTGGAAGGCGGAGATGCACAGGGTGTATGCGCTCCCCTCATGACAACGGCAGGCGGCAACAAGTTTGGCAAGTCCGAGAAGGGCACCGTCTGGCTCAGTCCCGAACAGACCAGTCCCTACGAGTTCTATCAATTCTGGATCAACTCCAACGACCGTGATGTGGAGTCATACCTCAAGTCCTTCACATTCCAGTCGCAGGATGAGATCACCGACCTCATGCAACAGCACGCGGAGAATCCCGGAGCACGGGTACCGCAAAGAGCGATTGCCATGGACCTAACCTCGCGGGTGCACGGTCAGGAGCTGGCCGAGAGTGCAGCTGAGGCCGCGGCAGCCATGTTCGGCGAGGGCAACCCGGCTGGCGCAAAGGCAGCCACCTGGAAAATGCTGGCGGCGGAGGTCCCGCATGGGCCGCTACCAGTTGGATCCGGTCGGGATACATTGGTCGTCGAGCTGGTGGCCCACTCGGATATCGTCAAATCGAAAGGCGAGGCTCGCCGCCAGATCAAACAGGGTGGCATCTACCTGAATGGCCGCAAGGTCACCGACATCGAGTCGGTGGCGGGACCCCCGTTGGATGGTGGGTACTACTGGTTCAGGCGCGGCAAGAAGACCAATTTCATCTTCGAACCACCTGCCTAATCTTCACAGCCAGCTCCTCGAGTGCCTCCCGCGGTGCCTCTTCCGGGTACCCCTTCGGGAATCTCAAGCCGAAGGTGTCGTCGTCGTAGCGCGGCAGGATGTGAAGATGCAGGTGCAAGACCTCTTGCCCCGCGGCCTTTCCGTTCGCCGTCCACACGTTGAACCCGGCGGCATTTGTGGCAGCCGCGATGGCAGGTGCTAACCTGGCACTCACCTGGAACAGTTCACCCACCAATTCGGTCGGACAGCTCGCGAGGTCAACCACGTGAGTTCGTGGTATCACGAGCGTGTGACCTGGATGCACTGGGTATATGTCCATGAAGGCCAACGCCACGTCGTTTTCATAGACGACGCTCGCGGGGACCTGGCCAGCTACAATGTCACAAAAAACGCAATTGCTCATCACTACCCCGTAAGTAGCAACACAACTCTTTCTATCTCGTCTGGCAGATTGTAGCAGTGCGGCGCCAGCCGGATCGCCCCCTCTCGGAACGAGCATGTGACATTGGCACTCTCCAGTTTCCGATAAGAGGCCTCCGTATCCGCGGTCGTGACGCTGACAATGGCAGACTCGTGTTTCCCGTCGGTCGGAGACTCAATCCGTATTCGGCCGTCTGACGCAGCTTCTACGAGAGGCTGTCTGACTCGGTGTAGCCACGCCTCGATCTTCTCGAGGCCAAGCTCGAGCAGCAGATTCACGCTCTCCTTCATGCCCAGCAAGTCCTGGTAGGGCATCGTTACTTGCTCGAATCTACGGCCGTCCTTCCGGATGACTCCGGAGTAATCGGTAAGGCGCGTGAAGTCATCGGTTCCTTCAAATGCCATCCAACCCACGAACGGTGGCACAAGCGTATCCAGCAGTCCCCTCCGCACATACAGAAAGCCTGATCCCCAAGGAGACAACAGCCATTTCTGCCCTCCACATGAGAGGATATCAACCGGGGTGTCGGCGACGTTGACGGGTGCCTGACCGACCCCCTGGATTCCGTCGACAACCAAGAAGCACTCGGCATCCCTGCAGGCTCGGCTGAGGCGGGCGAGGTCAGCCTTGAATCCATTGGAGAACTGGACCAATGAGACCGCCAATACACGAGCGCGTGAGTTCTCCAGTCGATCGATCAAGGCATTCTCATCGGGCCAACCCTGGGGAGTCGTAGGCACCAGGTCCACCTTGATCCCGCGACGCTTCAGATGAAGCCAGGGATACACGTTAGTAGGGAACTCACCAGCCGAGACGACCACACGATCACCGGGACCCAAAGGCAGCGCTTGGGCAGCCACGTTGATTCCGTAGCCTGTGTTGGCTGCTAGCGCAATCTCGTCGGAGTGGGCCCCGATCAGTTTGGCAGCGGCGGCCCGAGTGTCAGCGAGCAGATTTCGAAGCTCGACTTCATCAATCAGCTGCGGCGTCATCCGTCTCAGCGTCAGGTCATCCAGAACCCTGCGAGTACGCTCGGGTAAGGGCCCGGTCGACGCGTTGTTGAGGTAGATAGATCCATCTGTCCAGGGGAACTCTGAGCGACGCAGTTTCCTGACCGCCTGTTCATCCAAGGTGGGCCCTGGATTGATGACCGTCTGAGCCCCCGTCACGTTCGCGATGCAACCATTTCGAGGTGGTGAAGTCGTTGGTAGACACCTCCCGCGGCAACCAACTCGTCGTGCCGCCCACGTTCTACCAACCGACCTCGTTCAAGCACTACGATCTGGTCTGCTCTCGCCACGGTCGCTAGCCGGTGGGCTATCACAAACACCGTCCTGTTCTCGAGCAACCGCCCGATGGCCTCCTGAACCAAGTTTTCCACCTCGATATCCAGCGCCGACGTTGCCTCATCGAGTATCAGTATCGGGGGATCACGTAGTAGTGCTCGTGCTATCGCGATCCGTTGCCGTTCGCCACCGGATAGCCGCATGCCACGTTCACCCAACACCGTGTCATAACCCTGGGGGAGCCGCTCGATGAACTCATGGGCATTGGCCGCCCTGGCCGCTGCTTCCACCGCACCCGAGTCGGCACTCTCCTCTTCGCCGTAGGCTATGTTGGCCCGAACCGTGTCGTTGAAAATCACGGTATGCTGACTAACGATTCCCATCGCTTGCCGCACAGAGCCGCGGCTGTACTCGGAGATCGCCACGTCGTCAATCAGAATGCGGCCGCTTGACGGCTCCACGAACCTGGGCAGCAAGTCCACTAGTGTTGATTTCCCAGCACCCGATGCGCCGACTATCGCCAGGATCTCACCGCGCCGCACATTGAGCGTTACGCCTCTCAACACCCAGGTACCAGGTTCATAGGCGAACCACACGTCCTGGAACTCGATGTCGCGCTCTAGTACAGGAAGCGTCTTTGCGCCCTCAGAGTCGACATCCACTCGGCGCTCGTCTACGATCTCAAACACTCGATCTGCGGCCGCCAATGACATCTCAGCGTGCATCGGGAACTGAGTCAGTGCCTTGACGGGAGACACCAGACGAAGCGCGATCACAACGAACGGGATGAATAACTCGGGGCGCATCCCATCACTGCCGCCAACACCTAAGGAGAAACCCACGACTACAAGCAACAGTACAACGGCCGCACCCAATGTTTCACTGACTGGATGAGCAAGAGCTGCAAGCCGCTGTGCCTTCACAACTCCCTCGAAGTAGTGCCCCGCTGCAACGGCGAATCGCCGGCGTTCATATGCCTCAGCACCGTGCGCCTTGACCAGTCGTGCGCCTTCCACAGTCTCACTCACTATCGCGGCAACCTCACCGCGATCGTGCAACGCCACGCTCATACGCTTCCTGATCCGAAGCTGGATGGGACGTATGATGATCGCAATGGCCGGTGCGAGTACGAGAGTGATGAGGGTCAGGCGCCACGAAAGGGAGAAAAGGATAGCGAGGTAGATGGCTACGAGCACCACATTTTGGACCGTCGATACGAGCGCAGCACTCACGATCCGGCAGGCTTGATCTATGTCGGCTATCATCCGACTGATGAGCTGGCCACCCTTCATTCTCTGGAAAAAACCCAATCCCAGATGCTGGATGTGGGCGTAGAGATCTTGGCGCATGTCCCGCGCAACTCCCTCCTGGACATACGCACCCAACGCGGCGGCCACGTAGACTGCGACGTTCTTGACTGCAATTACCAGCAGAATGACCAGGACGACATTGCGAACCGAGGTACCACGATTCTCAGTTAGCGCGAAGCCGATGATCGCCTCGAGGACTCTCTCGACTGCGGTCGGCGCGTCGACAACCACACCGGTAGTGTCAAACACAACCCGCAAGAACGGGATCAGGAGAGCAAAGGTGAAGCCATCCAGGACCGACACCACGACAGCCGCAAGGAATGTCACCGTCAGGACCCCGGCGTACCGACGCACGAAGCCCATTAGCCGATTGAAACGAGCCATTTAGGTGGAGCCGCGGGGTGTCAGCAGAGCTATGGGAAGAACCAACTCCTCCGGTGTCACGCCCCCGTGGAGGAAAGCACCGCGATAGCGCGCTTGATATTCTCTGAGCTTCGTAGGGTAGACAAAGAACCGATCGCCGGTTGCCAACAGCATTCGTACGCCGAGCTTCTTCGCCGGCAAGCCCCATGTGGTCAGATCACTGACCATGATGGCATCTGCCTGAGACTCGGCTCTCAGGTCTTCACCAAACTTGTAGCGGAGGTTGGCGGTGGCATCGCGTTTTGCATAGACCGTTGCCGGACTGTGGCAATGAATGGAGCCATGATCTGTGGTCAGCAGGACCGGAACGTCGCGCCGCTCCGCTTCCTTGAGTGAACGTAGTAGCGCCGAATCTTGGAACCATGTGCGCGTGAGGCTACGTAGAGCCTTCGCATCTCTTGCTATCTCATAGAGGATCGCGTGTTCTGCACGACCATGTGTCAGCTGGTCCACAAAATTGAACACGAGTGCGGTTATCCCCTCCTGTGACAAGTGGCCTGGCAGTCGTTGCAGTAGAGACTCGCCTTCCGATGAAGTTGTGAGTTTCTCATACCGTACTTGTACAGAGGGACTCACTAGTTCATGGATTTGCTCCGTAAGCAACTCAGCCTCGTGGGCGTTGAGGCTCTCATCGGCGCGGCTCCCCCACCACTCCGGATGTCGCGCAGCGATCTCCACAGGGAACAACCCGCTAAATATTGCGTTACGTGCAAATGGAGTCGCTGACGGCAGGATACTGAAGTAGTGCGACTCTTCGACATCGAATATCTCCGTAACGAGCGGTCTAAGTGACTCCCACTGATCGAGTCTCAGACAATCGACTACGACGAACAGCACTTTACCATGCTTTTCCAGTAGGGGAACTAGAAACTCGCTGCAGACATCCACCGATAAGGGCGGACGGTCACCAGGGTTCGATAGCCACTCCGGATAATTGGATGCGATGTAGTTGGCGAAATCAGCATGCAGGCTCCCCTGGAAAGTCCGGAGCGCCTCCTGCAAACCGCTTTCGTCACCTGCCGAAAGCCTGACCTCCCAACTCGACACCTCCACCACCAGCTCCATCCACTCACGCCAACCCAGACGAGAACCGCGCAGCATCTCCATCTCGCGAAAACGAGATACGAAGTCCCGCGCCAGCCGCTGCTGTCTGATGCGGTCTCCTTCGAGCAATCGCGTGACTACAGTGAGTACCTGTCTGGGGTTGACCGGCTTCACGAGATAGTCGTTGAGCTCGATGCCGATCGCCTCGTGCATCGTGCCCGCCTCCTCGCTCTTGGTCACCATCACAACGGGCACCGCAGGATCGATGGACCTGATCTCCCCGACCAACTCCAGCCCACGCTTTCCCGGAAGCTGTTCGTCGAGCAGCACGACACCGTAGGGTTGACGCGTCAGGAGAGCGATCGCGTCATCTCCGTGAGCGACCTGCTCCACTTGGAATCCGTGCTCGTTGAGAAACAGAACGTGCGCACCGAGCGACTCGATTTCGTCGTCCACCCAGAGAACCGTCTTAGGTCGCGGCATAGGTCGAAACATACTCCCGCCGCTCTCGTCACGCACCGCTCTGGCGATGCCACCGAC
>JAUVRV010000009.1 GCA_030597435.1 Gemmatimonadales bacterium
ACTGGCAACTACCATTCCGAGACCGCGAGACTCTATTCCGATCTGGGGATGTTCACGTGTGACATGAACATCACTCAAGACCTCACGGAGTTGTTCAATTATCTTACTACCGGTTACAAACCGAAACGGAGTTACCAGAAGCTGCTGCCCGCACCGAAGGTGCTGAAACAGGCGTTGCTCTCCAAGATCGACAGAGAAATCGAGCAGCACTCCAAGGAATCACCTGGACTAATCCAGTTCAAGATGAATGCTCTGGAAGATGTCGACGTCACGCGGGCCTTGTACCGCGCCTCACAGGCAGGTGTTAAGGTAGACTTGAATATCCGGGACAGCTGTCGCCTACGACCCGGCATTAGGGGACTGTCGGAGAACATTCGTGTGGTGAGCGTAGTCGGGCGCTTCTTGGAGCATTGCCGGGTGTTCTACTTCAAGAATGGCGACGATCCTGAGTATTATATTGGATCAGCGGATTGCATGAAGCGTAATCTCGAGAGTCGCGTGGAGGTGCTCACGCCAGTTGAGAATGAAGAACTGCGTCAACAGTTGCGCTATCTACTCGACGTGCAACTGAATGATGAGCGGGGTGCGTGGGATATGCAGCCCGACGGCAGCTACGTCCAAAGGACGCCAGCAGGCGAGGCTGAAGCGAAGCATTCACAGACATCGTTGGCCGAATGGTCTCGGGAGCGCCACAAGCAAGCGACGCGACTTCGTCGACGAAAGCCACAGGGCATCAACAGATTGCGCAACGTTCGGTAAACAGGATACATGAGACGACATTGGATCTTCTGGTAATAAGGCATGCAATTGCTGAGCCCCGCGCGGCGTTCGCGCAAACGGGTCAGGATGACTCGCTCAGACCACTCACGCCCAGGGGGCGTGAGCGCATGGAGCGAGGCCTGATCGGTATCAAGGCCTTGGTTCCCGAATTGGATGTGCTGGCCACCAGTCCGCATACGAGATCCGTCCAAACTGCCGAGATGATTGCGTCGGCTTACCCGAATGTGTTACCCGTCAAGATCGATGCGTTGGCGCCCGGAGGTGAGCGTAGGGCAGTCTTGTCGTGGATTCAGATGCAGAAGGACGATTCGACTGTCGCGATGGTCGGTCATGAACCAGACCTGGCTGGAACCGTGAGCTGGCTGCTGTCATCGGGCGGGACACAGTTCATGGGTTTCAGGAAGGGTGGGGCATGCTTGCTCACATGGCCGACGCACATCACCGCAGGTGATGCACATCTCGTGTGGCTCTTGACGGCAGGTCAATTGCGAAGAATCGGAAAAGCAGGGTCCCGAAGGTGAGAGGCTTGTGTCCATGATTGGTTCCAAGATCTGGTCATCACCGTTCACCCGCCTGACAATCTATTACGTGGTTGTGGCGGCTGTGGCGTACGGTGTTGTCACGGTATTCCCAAGTACGGCAGACATGTTCTCGGGTGAGCGTTTGCGCGAGCTGGCACAGATGGGATTTTTGACTGGCCCAGTTGGTGTCAACGAAGCCGAACCCGGCCGTGGGGCCCTGGCGTTGGCGACAATCACCTTGAGTGCGATCGTGGGATGCCTCATACTGCTGGTACCGGTTGTGTGGGTTTACATGGTGACCAAGCAGCAGGAAGGCTACGATGAATCGGTGGTTCATACGGTGGCGATTCTTCCGATCCCGGTGACGGCACTGGTTATAGTCGTCCAGAACAGTATCGCTCTTGCATTTAGCCTGGCCGGCATAGTCGCAGCCGTGAGATTCCGCAACACGCTGAAAGACACGAAAGACGCCGTGTATATATTCCTCGCCATCGGTACGGCGCTGGCGGCAGGAGTCGAGGCGCTTGGCATAGCGGCGGTTTCCACTGTGTGCTTCAACTATCTCGTGTTGTCAATGTGGTGGCTCAAAGTTGGCAACATATACGCTGACCAATTGAAGTTGACACCCAGAATGAGGCTTGGTGACGTGCTGGCCGGTGGGGGCACGCCGGGGGCCGGAACGGGACAGCTGACCATTGGCGACCCGAGTATGCTGGCAGCTCTGACACCAGACAGTCTGTCGGAGATCGCAGAACGCAAGGCCAAGCTGCGCGAGCACATCGAAACTGCCGGCAAGGACGCAAAGAAGTACAACGGACTATTGGTCGTACTGGCCAACGCTACAGAACAGACGCTCGACGCGTTGGATGAAGTCCTCAAGCAGCACACGGAGAAGTTCAAGCTCGCTGAAATAACTCCTACCGCCGACGGTAACTCCACTCTGGAGTACCTGATCGGGCTTCCCAGGAATCTCTCGGGTGGCGAGTTCATTGCCGTGATACGGAGCAGGGCGGGCATGTACCTCATTGCCGCCGAGTACCGTCAGCTGGCAATCCGCAAGTCCAAGGACGACAGGACTCCCTACTGGACGCTACCCGAACGATGATCGTCGGTATCACATCCAAGAATACGTCGGTGATCGCGGGCTTGCTGCTCGTCTCGATAGCCATGGGAGAAGCACACGGTCAGTCTGACTCCAGTAGTCTGGGCAGGTACGTTTTCGAGTCTGAGCCAGCCGCTCATTGGAGGTTGCCCGGCCGCTTGAGGGAGATATCGGGTCTCACTATCACTCCCGACAACCGCCTGTTGGGCCATGACGATGAGAAGGCCATCATCTATGAAATCAACTACGTAGCGGGTGAACTCGTGAAGTCTTGGGCCTTCGGTTACCCTACTGCGATGGACGATTTCGAGGGCATTGCGGTTGCTGACGGACAGGTCTTCCTGATCACGAGTACGGGACGCCTGTATGAGGGGGCGGAAGGGGATGACGGCGATCGGGTACTGTATAACACCTACGAACTCGGATTACGGCACGACCACACGAGCAGTCTCGGGCGCCAGTGTGAAATCGAAGGCTTGGAGTTTGATCCGGATGACAGGACGTTCTTGATTCTCTGCAAGACACCATGGGTGGAAGAATTGGGCGGTTATGTCACTATCTTCCGATGGTCACTGGACCGGAAGGCAGTTGTTGAGGACGCAACGGTGATGATCCCGCTCGATCGCTTTACGAACCCGTTGCAAGAGAAGCGATTCCAGCCGTCGGGTATCGCAAGAGATCCGCTGACGGGCAATTACTATTTGGTTGCGGCACAGCAGGCGGCTATCGCCGAGATCACACCTGAGGGTGATGTGGTGGCGGTTGCACATTTGTCGGGCGAATTCCACAAGCAAGCCGAGGGTGTTGCCTTTGCTGCTGACGCCACTCTGATCATAGGAGACGAGGGTGGAAGCAAGCGGGCCCGGCTGACACTGTACCAACCCGCCCGTTAGTCACTCCTACACCGGGTTTCCGCCCCGCTCAATACATGAACCCGGCCCTGATGTAGACACCTGTGAGGTCATCCCCCTTTGCGATGGCCACGCTCAATGTCTGCATTCGACCTATGACCGAGATCCAAACGCCACCGCCGTAGCCAACATGCCACGTGTTTGCATCCGCGGGGTCGTTTTCGTAGAAGACACGACCCACATCCGTCAGTGCAAAGAGGCCGACCGTCCCGGGAACCAGGATCTTGAACGGTGCGACTGAGAACCTGAGTTCGGCGTTGCCATAGACCGCCGCGTTGCCGGCATAACGTCGCGACCGATAACCCCTCAAGTTCCTGCCACCACCGATGTAGGCAGCTTCGAGAAACGGTACATCACCCCACACTTTCTTTCCGCCTGCTCGGAGTGCGAGGGTTGGCCGAGTGGGTATCTGCGCAGTCAAATACGTGGATGCAGAGCCATGTACTTCACCGAAGGTAGACTCGACGTCCCAGACACCCGGATAGATTGCACCGGCCGCCGTGACCAGAACGCCACGTCTCGGATTGCCTGAGTTGTCCCTGGTGTCTACCTCTACGCCCACCCGTGCTCCCACCTGACCGAAGGACCCGGTACCGTAGAGCGGGGGGTCAAACGTGCCAAGGAACCTGTCGGCATTCTCATCCAGTGGGGTATTCCAGTGTTTCAGCAACAGACTGAAATCCACGGTCAGCTCTTCGCGTAACGGCTCGGTACCGCTACCAGGTTGACCGCCGCGATTGCGGCCGGTGCGGAAGGCAAGTGTTGGAGCCACTAGGAGGTTGCGCTGCTCGACTTCGTAAAACGATAGTGGCTCCGGGATTCGTGTCTCGTTACCGAATCCGTTGAAACGAAGGAACGCCAGTCCGGTGTAGGCAAATCGGAACTCGGCATCTACCCTGGGCAACACGTGCCTGAACGAACCCGCGTATCCCAACACAGGTCGTGGTCCGTTTGTCACGAGACCGGCGAGGAAGCGGTGACGCGTTCTGTAGGGGTCCTTGCGGTATCCATACCGTTCGAGAGCGAGTTCGGCCGCCAGGTACAACCCCGGGTCGGGCGCGTAACCCAAGCGCGGGATCAGCAGCGTCCGCCCGCCCCAATCCAACGCGTGCTCGTGGGCCTGGTCCTTGGCAGGTGGGCGCTTATAGGATCTGGTATTCACCTTCGCGCCCCGGCCTGCCTCGAACTGGTTGTCTCCGCGAGAGGCGTAGAACTTGGTTCGCCCGCCACCTGCCTGCGACGCATTCACGAATCGGTCGTCACCAGCGCCGCCATCGACGCGGATCGTGATCTTGCCCCGGCCACCCAGCACTTCCGTGTTGTCGTCACCGCCACGGAGGTAGAGACGTACTTCCCGTGTGGTTTCAGGGTCGAACGTTCTCTGGAAGTAGGGCTCGGCTCGCTTGCCGCTTCCATCGTCCTCGAGTCCGATCTTCAGATCGAGTTCGCCGTTCTCTTTGTGCTCAAACTCGGCGTATTCATTCTGGTCGGTTGCCTTGACCTCGACCCAACGCGATATGAGCCGGTAGTATTTGAGCGCTTCTTCGGGTAATCGATCCCTTCGCTGCTTGAGTGCGTCCGTGAGGAACTCACCGTTGAGGTCGTAGTGGGTGGGTGGCAGACGTCGGACTGCGTTCTCTATTACGTCGTCGGTGAGTTGCCGCCGCGTAACGGAAGCCAACGAATCCCAAACCGCTTGGTCCAGTTCAGCGAGCAACTCACGGTCTAGCTCCCATCCGTTGAAGGTGAGACCCGTGAGGCTCGGGTAGCTCGGGCCGAATGTTATCTGCTGTGGTCGCGGCCGGCGCAATACCCAGTTCACCAAGCCGTCATAATCAACGAAGGCCTGGTCCCGATCTTCGGGGATCGGTACCCAGGTACCGCACTCTTCATCCGCGAACCGGGCCCAGCGCCATTGACCGGCATGCCGATCGCGATCCCCAATTAACATGTCTAGCAATCTCGCCTTGAGATACGAGCGCGCGTCTACTCGGTCACAAGGGCTCTCCTCCAGCTGCCTCAGAAACGTGTCTGTTCCGTTGACCTGTCGAGAACCCGCAAAACCGGGCCTGTTGTCGGCGCCCTCATCCGGGTGCAACAGCAACATTCCCAACATGCCGGCAAACTGACCCCTGAATTCCCCCAATAGGGGATCATCAGGGATCACCACCATCCGGTGCCGCGCGTGTAGGACCCCGGTGGCATCGAGCAGTGGATCCACCACGAGCGCGCCGGTGGGATGGAGGGCGCTGATCTGATCTTGGATGATTCCTTCGACGACGGTGCCTCTCAGGTCGGGCAGCATCCGCTTGGTTGGATCCTTGTCAATGGAACGAACCACGTAGCGGCGGCCGTCGGCACCCTCGAAGTGCAGCGACACTGACTGACCGAATCCTCCCGTCCTGAGCGGTGTCAGACCTCCTCCCACACTGTCCAGATTGAGCACCGTTGCCTCGACCACCGTTATCCAGAGTGCGCGGTAGTCACTCCCGAACAGCCATTCGTGCAAGCCACCGGCCCGGTAGCGCTCACCGGGCATTACATCATGAGTGCGGGCGCCGGGAGGGGGAGGTGACGTCGCAATCTGAGCCACCATTGGCACTGAGCCGGTCATGAGTGCCGCCATCGTCAACAGCGGCTGCCACCAATACGGTGAGTGAGTATTGTAGGATCGTCTCATGTTCAGCTCCGACCTCGGTGGGTTGGGTCCCAATTCGGGTTGCGACCCGTGTGAGGAGGTGTTAAGCATAAAGCCCGAATACGGCTTGCGGAACATGTTGGTCGTGTTTCGGTCACTACACCGATTGCCGATTGCATCAACGTGATGGTAACATAAGAGTCTGATGAAAAGCACAGCTAGACAGCTGCAGCAGCCGGTTGAGGTTGTCTGCCGCGAGCACGCCGTGGCGTTGCTCGGCGATTGCTCGAGTGAGGTGGGACGGCTCGGAAGTGCCGAAGACACCGAGGCCCTGCACGACTTCCGGGTCAGCGTTCGGAGGTTACGGACGTATTTGGAGGCTTACCAGCCCTATCTGCCGAAGGTCACGGCCGGCAAAGCGCGTAGACAACTAGGGGATCTGATATCCGTGACCAATCATGGGCGCGACGATCAAGTCCATTCCCGTTGGCTAGATAGCCAACTGGCCCGCAAGAACTTGCCGCTGGTGATGCGACAGGGATTCGGTCGAGTTGCCGAGGGTTTTGAATCGGTTCCGTTCGATTCGGAGACAGACGAATTGGCGGCCTTGAAGGTCGACTACCTCAGAATCGAAGAGAAACTTGCCCAGCGGTTGACCGAGCCGCTACGCACGATAAAGCTCACGGAAGATGGAGACAGCCTGAGTTTCTCTGGCGCAACGGGTCAGATAGTGCGGGATCTCGTGGGCACTCTCAGAGCCAGACTGACCGCTATCGAGTCATTGAATCAGGAGAAGCGAATCCATCGGACCCGTCTTGCAGCCAAGCGAATGCGTTACGTGCTGGAGCCTGTGCGCACTCTTGTCATCGGTGGACGTACTGTGATCAGGCAGCTCAAGGGACTGCAGGACGTACTCGGTGACATCCGTGACCTCCAGATTCTGGAGCGTCGGGCCCGTTCCACGCTGAAACGCAACACTGCTGCCTGGTCACGCGAGGTCATTGCTGCCGCAACCACTGAATCGACGTTGGCAGCAGTGTTCCGCAAGGGTGGCCAGACCGACGAACTCCGGGGTCTTGCAGCAGCGTTGTTCGGAGTCAGAAAGGCAGAAACGCGGCTCTTCACGCGGTTTCAGAGACAATGGCTCAGAAGCAACTCCGAACCACTCATGCTGCAAGTTGACAAGATCACGCTGCAACTGCTTCCCGCTGAGGTCTTGATGAGCAAGAGACGCGCGGCCGCTACAGAGCCCGTGTAGAGCAGAGGCCAGGTAGAGCGCTCTCGGATTGTCTCGGCCTGTGCTGTTCCCCACTCGCGTGGCAGCGTCTATCTTACGGCCTGTCCCAAACCCCATATCATCATGCAATTGCGACGAATAGCACTGCTCACGGCTCTACAATGTTTGGCGGTACCTGCTCTAGGGCAGGCACCGAGACTCACCGTCGAGTCCATTTTTGGATCTGGCGAGTTCGATGGCGACGTCACGCCAGTTACCTGGTCCAGTGAACCGGCGTACTTCTCGGCCATTGAGCAGAACGGCAACACTACCGATCTCTACCGTGTGGACGCCCGCTCCGGAGAACGGCAACTGCTCGTCCGCGGAGTCGATCTCGTACCTCCCGGTCAGAGCCAGCCGATCAGCATCGAATCTTATCAGTTCTCAATGGATCGATCGAAGGTTCTGATCTTCACCAACTCGGTCCTCGTGTGGCGTCAGAACACCAAGGGCGAGTTCTACGTGTGGGATTTCAATCGGGGGCGGCTTACTCCGATCAGTACGGAATCCGGGTTGCAGCAGTTCGCGAAGTTCTCTCCCAACGGACGGTACGTGGGGTTCGTGAGGGACAACAACATATTCGTAACCGACTTGCGGTCGCAACGCGAACGGCAACTGACATTCGACGGCGACGAAAACATCATCAACGGGACGAGTGACTGGGCATACGAAGAAGAACTGGGTTTGCGAGACGCGTTTAGGTTCAGTCCGGACGGCAAGTGGGTAGCCTTCTGGCGCTTCGATCAGAGCGTCATAAGAACGTTCTACATGCTAGACAATCTCTCGCTCTATCCCGAGTTGCTACCGGTACGTTACCCCAAAGCGGGAGAACAGAACTCAGCTGTCCAGATCGGCGTAGTTGAGGTGTCTTCGGGCGAGACAAGCTGGATCAACCTCGGCCCCGAGAACGATATCTATGTCGCCCGAATGGACTTCGCCGGATCGTCCGACGAGATCTGGTTGACCCGGTTGAACCGGCATCAGAATCGTCTCGACCTCATGTTGGCCGAAGTCGGCAACGGTGAGGCTCGGGTCATCATGACTGACACCGATCACGCGTGGGTCAACAACAGCGAACCGCTCTGGATCAATGGCGGAAGACAGTTCTTGTTCCAGAGCGAACGTGATGGTTATGACCAGCTGTTCATGTTCAACCGCGAAGGCTCGTTGGTGCACAAGGTCACGGAGGCAGAGTGGGACGTGTCGACCGTACATGGCGTCGACGAGCGAGCTGGCGTCGTCTATTTCAATGGAGCCGGCGAGGGGCCACTCAAGAGTCCGCTGTATCAGATCGAACTCGATGGGCGGAACCTGACTCGGATATCCACTGCCAGTGGCACCCACGCGATACAGTTCAACGCCGACTTCTCGATGTACGTAGATAGCTACTCTACCGCCGGTGTTCCGCCCGCGAGAACGTTGCACCTGTCAGATGGTCAGATCATCCGTACGATCTCGGACAACCATGAGTTGATCGCGAAGATCCAACGACTCGGGCTGGAAGTGCCGGAGTTCATCGAAATACCTGTCGGTGACGGCGTAATGCTGAATGGTTACGTGATTAGACCGCCCGACTTCGACATCACTCGCACATACCCGGTTCTGATGTACGTGTACGGTGGGCCAGGATCCCAGACTGTGCGAGATTCGTGGGGTGGCACTCGCTACCTGTGGCATCAGATGTTGGCACAGGAAGGGTACATGGTGGCGAGTGTGGACAATCGAGGAACCGGGTCTCGTGGTAGGGATTTCAAGAAGATCACATACCAGAACCTCGGCAGATATGAGGCCGCAGACCAGATCGCCGCTGCACGGTTCCTTGGCTCACAGACCTTCATCGACGAGAGTCGAATAGGGATTTGGGGCTGGAGCTACGGTGGGTACATGTCACTCATGTCGATGTTCCTGGGCGAAGACGTGTTCAAAGCCGCTCTCTCGGTTGCGCCGGTAACCGACTGGCGGTTGTACGACACTATCTACACCGAGCGCTACATGCGCACGCCCCGGGAGAACCCAGGTGGGTACGACTATGGTGCCCCGCTCAATCATGCTGACAAACTGCAGGGCAACCTGCTGGTCGTGCACGGGACCGCCGACGACAACGTCCATGTCCAGAACACGATACAGCTGATTCAGTCTTTGGAGGAGCACGGCAAACAGTTTGACATGCGTCTCTATCCCAACAAGACACATTCGATCGCCGGAACGACGACGCGCGTGAATCTGTACACGCTGTTCACTGAGTGGTTGAGGGAGAACCTCTAGGAGCGGCCGGTGGGTCGGTCTGTCAGTTGGTCAGTCAATATGACCATGCGACCGACCGACCACCTGACCATCAATCCATCAAGTACTTCTTGAACGCCGGCGTCAATACATCCAGGGCCCGCTTGAACTCGCCAGTCTCGTTCCCGTAGCCAAAGCGGATAGATCTCTCGAATCCAAAGTGTTCACCCGGCTCGATCAAGACGTCATTCTCCTGCCTGATCCGCTCGGCTAGATCCAGTGACGCAATGGCCTGCTCGTACTGTACGAAGCTTATTGCGCCGCAATCGGGTCGCCACCAGTTTACGGCCGGTCCAAATTGCCGCAGCCAGCTGTCGAGGATCGGATAGTTTTCGTTGAGGATCGCTCTAGTGCGGGCCAGTATCTTGTCCCTCACCCGCAAAGCGCGTGTCGCCAGGAAGTCACTGGCCGATGCTGGACTTATCACGGTGTAGTCGTGTCTCGACCAGAGAGCTTCCTTGAACTCCGCCGGTGCAACCAGCCATCCGATCCGCAGTCCGGGCAGGGCATACGCCTTCGAGAGGCCATTCACGGCCACGGTCTTCTCGTAGCTGCCCCAGAATGTCTCGGTGGTCTGCCCACTCAACTCTGCGCCGAGGTAGACCTCATCAGCCAGCAACCAGGCGCCCACGGCCTCCGTTCGCGCCAGGATCTCAGCTCGGGCGTCGTTCGAAAGAACATGCCCCGTGGGATTGTTGGGGTTGGTGACGATCACCAGTTTGGTGCCTGGCACGATTGCCCGGGCAATCTCCTCGGGATCGGGCTCCCACTCCAACTCGGGTTTGAGTTCGAAGGTTGACACCTTGGCGCCGAAGTTCTGCGCCAATCCCCAAGTCTGGCGATACAGCGGGGATAGAATGGCAACATGATCGCCCGGCTGCAACAACGTCCAGGTGGTGACGAAGTTGGCCTCGCTACTGCCGACGGTGACGATGACGTTCTCAGCCGTAACACCCTGGTAAAGTTTCGCAATCTCCTCACGCAGAGGTTCGGTACCGTCAGCTTGGCTGTATCCCAGACGGACATCGGCGAGTTCGTCGCGGTGCGTATCTGTTATCCGGAGCAACTCATCGATGGTGAGTGGGTGAACACCGCTCTCCGACAGATTGAAACTCACACGGTTTTCCCACGTGCTCTGCCAGCGTTCCAGCTCGAAAGGTATGAATGACACAGGGGCTCCTGAGTGGACTTGTTGAATCAAGGTACACGTCTGGAGCCGGTTGCGTTATGGCCCGATGGCCCGGTAACCCGTGGGCACTGTAAGAGATGGGCGTGTAGTATTGATCATCCTCGAGGGAGCCACGATGACCTTCAAGCCCATCTGTTGCCTTGTACTTTTTTCTGTCGCCTGTTTGCCGATTCTAACTGCTTGCTCCGATCCCCATGGACCGGAACAGAGTGAGCTGAACGCCAACCTTGCTGTGTGGCAGAGTGCAAACATCGAAGACTACCAATTCCGATTCCAACGGCTGTGTTTTTGCGCCTTCATCGACCAGGTGATCATTGAAGTGCGTCATGGGGATATCGCATCCGTGATCCTGGCTGACTCCGGTACGGTGGTAGATACGACCCAAATGGGAGGCCATTTCCTCACGGTCGACGGCCTATTCGAGGTCATTCAGGACGCAATTGATCAGGAGGCGCACTCGCTCACGGTGGAGTATCACGCACAACTTGGATACCCGACTTCAATCGACATCGACTATCTGCTGAATGCAGTTGATGAAGAGGTCTCATTCCGAGCCAGCGAAGTCGAGGAGTTCTAGAACCGGGAAACCGGGCCACCGGGACCACTGTGCCCGCCCACCTGTACGGCGAACGGGCAGAAAGTGGACCTTCGAGCGTGCTCGGATTGGGCCGCGGCTAGCGTCCCTCCAATACTCTCACGCTGCCGGAACCGGTGTCGATGATGAGCGTGCCGCTCCCGTCGCCGATTGTGCCGTTGACGTGATCCCGCTGCCACCGGCGCATCGTGATCGGCATCTCCATCTCAATGCCACCACTCCCGGTGTCGATCTCGACGCGGGCCCCATAGGAACTCGGAACGGTTAGGGTCACACCACCAGATCCGGTGTCGATCTCGATGTGGTCCGGGTCATTGAGGACCTCCAGCTCCACCGATCCACTGCCAGTGTCCAACCGGATGTCGCCGGCGGCGACGTCGCTCGCTCTGATCCGTCCGGAACCGGTATCGATGTTCAACTCGGTGCTAGTGATCCCTGATACCGTGACAGATCCGGACCCCGTGTCGATCAGGGTCCAGCCGCCACTAACACCGCTCACCTCGACCGAACCCGAGCCGGTGTCGATGTTCAAATCGCCGTCCACGTCGCTCACGTCGACGCTACCGGAGCCGACATCCACCACCAGGGATCCACGGATCTCCCGTGCGGTTACCGGGGCCGATTGTGTGTCAATACGGATATCACCATCCACGTTGGTCAACGATGCTTTGCCGACCGCCAGATAGACATTGATCCGCTGCCCGCGCGGCACGGAGATGACCATGTCGGCATAGGCTTCGAGTCCGCTTCCGCTGCCCGAGATTCTGATCCGGTCACCACGGTCTCGGCGTCCCCACCCGTCATGCGAGTCACCGAACGTCCCGTCATCCCGTACCCTGGTCTCGGTTCGGGAGCCGCGACTCATTCCCGGGTAGACGATCCGGTCGCTGGGATAGATCACCCGTAGGGTTTCGACGTCACCGATCGATCCTGTCTCAACTGACAGCTCACCGGCGTCGGCCCCACCGCTGGTCAACTCGACTACCACCGCGCTTCCGCCGCCTGCCCGGACCGTGACCTCACCCGCGAGGTTGTAAATGGAGACCTCTTGGCCCGAGACCTCGTAACTCCGGGTGTGCTGAGCTGCTGCCGGGATGGCCGTAACCACCGCCAGCCCGAGTGTCGCTATGCCAATGGCGAAACCGGCGCTGGTGGCCGACATTCTCTGCTTTGTCATGAAACCTGCCTCCTAGGGTTGGAACGGCATCGCACCCATCATTCCATTAGATACTCGGCTCCCTCAATGCGTTGAATACGGCTCTGGACCGCAGCGCCTGAAGTATCTACGGTGCCGGGCGCAGCTTCGTTTCGAGGGGGATGTCCGGGAGGCCGTCCGGGCTAACGTACCAAACCGGCGATGTCGGAGGGTTGCTCCAGCCAATGATCTGGGGCGGCCTGCTCCAGGGTGGGGCGGGGGAATGGACCCCAGAGAGCGGCAGCCGTGGTTACGCCAGCGGCGTTGCCCGCTACCACGTCGTGGGGCGAGTCACCCACGAACAGGGTCCGTCCCGGCTCTACTCGGAGCTGCTCCATTGCGAGTAGAACCGGAGTCGGATCCGGCTTGTGCTTCTCGACGTCGTCCGCTGCAACCAGGACAGTGAACAAGTCGTCCAGCCCGCAGACGCGTAGGCCACGCCGCAGGCCGTACTGCATCTTGCTCGTGACGATGCCCAGCCTCACACCCCGCTCCTTCAGGCCCTCGACGGCGCTGCGGGTGCCAGGAAACGGCCGGATCATGGCGTCGTGATGGGCGAAGTTGAAGTCACGGTAGGTTGCTACCATGTCCTCGAGTTCGTCGGCGTCTCGAGCAAAGGGCCGCAGCTGTTGCCGCAGAGGTGTTCCCAATCCGTCCAGCCACACGTCGTCGGACGGAGCGGTTCCGCGGTGGTGTATCAAAGTGTGACGATAAGTGGCGAAGATCAGCCCGGTCGAGTCGATCAGGGTGCCATCCAGGTCATAGAGACAGGCGTCGAATTGGAGCATGGGAGGACCTCGAGAATAATCAAAGCCACTGTAATGAGAACGTAATGTGGCATCGGTCGCCGGAGAAATCGTCCTGTTGTAACTTAAAACACTGAGCCGGGTCCATCCCACTCGGCCAAGGTGTACTAAATGGCCCCGAAAACACTGTCGATTCTCGGTCTCATGATGCTAGCTCCGGCTTACGCCTGGGGCCAGCAGACGATAGATCAGGAGGCACGAGAGATTGCGGCCACGGGGCCCGAAATCGTTGTCCCCTCCGAGATAACCGCCGTCAGGATCGATGGGCAGACTCCGGTTATCGATGGCATACTGGACGACGTGGCTTGGCAGAACGTCCCGCCTCTCACTCAGTTCATCCAGCGAGAACCGGTAGAGGGTGCCATCCCGAGTGAATCCACTGCAGTGCGATTCCTGTTCAACGATGGCTCACTCTATGTTGGTGTTCGAGCATACGACTCGCGTCCAGAGCGGGTGTATGGTCGATTGGTCCGGCGCGATCAACGTGCTGCGGCCGACAACATCAGCATTTTCATCGATTCGTATCACGACCGCTCGACCGCATTCGAGATCAACGTCAATGCTGCCGGCGCCCGGCGTGACGTGTTCATATACAATGATGGGCGAGGCCGCGATGACTCTTGGGATCCGGTCTACGATTGGGCAACGAAAATAGACTCCCTCGGTTGGGTTTTGGAGCTGCGGATTCCTTTCTCGCAACTGCGGTTCCCCCCCAGCGATTCCGTTGTGTTTGGGGTGCGTGTTCGCCGGTTCCACTATCGGACCAACGAAGACGCGAACTGGCCCTACTTTCCACGGGACCAATCGGGTGAGGTCTCGCACTATGGCCAACTGGTGGGCTTGGGTGCGTTGCCTCCGCCGAAACGAATGGAGTTTCTTCCCTACACGGCTGCCACCGCCACATTCCAGCCGGAAGTCGAGGACGACCCGTTCCAACCCGGTCGACAGGAAGAGATCCGCGTCGGCGCCGACTTCAAGATCGGCGTCACTTCAGGATTGACACTCGACGCCACAGTAAACCCTGACTTCGGACAGGTTGAAGCCGACGCGGCGGAAGTGAATCTATCGGCGTTCGAGAGCTTCTTCCCGGAAAAGAGACCGTTCTTTGTCGAAGGTACCAACCTTTTCCAGTTCAGCTTCAGTCCACCTGAGAACACCCGGTTCGGATTCTCGTTTGGGGGCCAGGAAGGGCTGGTGTACACGCGGCGGATCGGGCGTACACCGCATGTTAGGCCGACGGTTCTGGGCGGCTTTGTGGATCCGATCGAGCAGACCACCATCCTCGGAGCTGCCAAGCTGAGCGGTCAGGCTTCGGGTGGTTGGGCGATCGGACTGATGCAGGCGGTGACGGCCAAAGAGCAGGCCCGGATTGTAACGGAAACTGGTAGCAGGGGGTTCGCGCCGGCAGAGCCGCTGACGAGCTACACGGTGGGTAGGATTCTGCGCAACGCAAACCGCGGTAGAGTGGCTTACGGCCTGATTGGCACCGCCACAATCCGGCGGCTGGACGAACCGGCGTTTGAGTGGATTCACGAACAGGCATTCACAGGTGGCGCCAACTTCAACATCCGGTTCGGGGGAGATGCGTACGAGATGGCCGCTGCCGCCATGGCCTCGCGGGTGGCCGGTCATGAGAAGTCGATCAGCCTGACACAACTGAGATCGGCCCGTTACTACCAACGACCGGATCAGGACCACGTCACTTTCGATTCGACTCGGACGCACCTGAGCGGCTACGGAGGCTACTTCCAACTGGCCAAGGTGACGGGATTCATGACGTGGAATGCCAGGGTCACCAGCAGGAGTCCGGGATTCGAGACCAATGACATCGGTTTCCTGCGCTTCTCCGACTATCACAACGGAAGAGGGCGGATCAATTTCCGCTGGCTGCGCCCAGGCAAGGTGTTCCGGCGGTTCGAGTGGCGCGTGGAGGGGCAATCGGCCTTCACATACGGTCGCGAGCGCACGCATACGCTGGCATCGACGCGAATCGACGGGGACTTCCTGAACTACTGGAACATGAACCTCAATATTCGCAACGAGTTCTCCAGTCTGGATCCACGATTGCTGCGAGGTGGACCCGGCTTCGTCATACCCAACAGTTCGAATATCTCGTGGCGTATGCGCAGTGACTGGCGCAAGCCAGTATGGTTCGACGGCGGTGTGTCCTACGCCAGAGAACACGTGAGTAGTTCGCAGGGGTGGGGTGCTGGTGCCGGTGTCAGTTTCCGACCTCCGGGCTCGTTCTCTCTCAGCCTGCGTGGACAAGCGAACTGGTCGGTGTCGGACAGGCAGTATGTGACGGTCCGTATGCCCGCTGACTCGATATACTATGTGTTTGGCCGTATCAACCGCACGGACATCTCCGCGACGTTGCGGGCCGATTTCGCGATCACCCCACGTCTCTCACTCGAGATCTACGCCCAGCCGTTTGCGTCAGTGGGTGAGTATCCCGGCTACAAGCTGGTCGCCGATCCGAAGGCGGCCGAATACAAAGACAGACTCGACCCGCTCGAATCAGACAGAATTACCAAGAATGACAAGCAGTTCGACGTGGACGTTAACCGCGATGGAGAAGTCGATTTCTCATTCTTTAATCCAGAGTTTCGTGTCATTTCTCTCAGAACCAACACGGTTTTGCGCTGGGAGTTCAAACCCGGCTCGACGCTGTTTCTCGTGTGGCAGATTAGCGGTAGCAAACGTGACGACGTAGTGGCGCTCAATGTGTGGGATGTGTTTAGTGAGTCGTTGACAGCTGATCGCGTTCAGGTTGTTGCGCTGAAGATCTCGTATTGGTTGGGCACTTGAGGGAGATTGAGTAGGGGAAGCAGATCAGGAGGGGAAGAAGATGGAGCTTGTTCTTCTTCCCCTCCTTGCCCTTCTTATCTGTCGTTCATCAACTCGGAGCCCGTATGAAAAGACTCGTCTCATCACTTCTCTTTTGGTCTGTAGCAATACTCCTCGCTAACCCACTAGCAGCCCAAGACCAACACTTCGACGTCCTGATAAGGGGTGGACACGTGCTGGATGGCACCGGCAATCCGTGGAAACGGGCGGACGTCGGCATCAGGGGCGACCGGATCGTTGCAGTTGGTAAGCTGGATGGCGCCACTGCAGACCGGACGATCGATGCCACGGGAAAGACGGTGGTTCCGGGATTCATCGACATCCACTCACACGCTGCCGGCCCGATCTACGGTCCTCGGGGTTTGCGGAGCCCCGACGCTCGCCGCCGCGCGGCGCCGAATCTGGTTGCGCAAGGCATCACGACGTTGGTAGGGAACCAGGATGGTCGCTCCGTTTGGCCGATTGCCGAACAGAAAGCGGCGCTGCAAGAGATGGAGTTCGGCACCAACACGATTCTACTCGTCGGCCACGGAACGGTTCGCCGAGCAGTGATGGGTGACGACTATCAGAGACCGGCGACCGCAGACGAAGTGGAGCAGATGCGTGCTCTCGTACGTCAGGGCATGGAAGAAGGTGCATACGGTATCTCGGCCGGGTTGGAATACGTGCCGGGGCGTTGGAGCACCACGGACGAGATCGTGGCACTCGTTGAGGAAATTGTTCCCTATGGTGGCGTGTACATCTCTCATGAGCGAAGTGAAGGGGCCGATCCAATGTGGTATTGGCCGAGCCAGCACAGGGCCAGACCGCCTTCATTGTTGGATGCGGTGATCGAGACGATCGAGATTGGTGAACGTACTGGCGCCACGGTTGTTGCCAGTCATATCAAGGCCAAGGGCGCCAACTACTGGGGCGCGTCACAAGCGGCGATCCGATTGATCAACGAGGCGCGTGATCGTGGTGTTGCGATCTATGCCGATCAGTATCCCTATAACACGACCGGTAGTGATGGCGGTACGGTCTTGATACCGGGTTGGATCTTCACGGTCGATGGGTTGGGTGGAGAGAGGGGGCGGCGGCGCGACTACGCGCAGGTGTTGCGTGGGGCTCTGGCCAACGACTCGCTTGCTGCTCTCATACGGATGGATATCACTCACGAGATAGCCCGCCGCGGTGGAGCCGACAAGGTAGTCGTGATGGACTATCCGGATACCACATACGTTGGAAAGAGCCTTGCTCAGTTGGCGGCGGCCAACGGGGTTTCACATGTAGACATGGCGATTGAGCTGCAGTTGGAAGGATTCGCGAACCGCCGTGGTGGGGCGCGGGTGAGAGGATTCTCTCTGTCGGAGTACGACATCGAGCCGTACGCCGCACAGCCGTGGACCGCAACGGCTACCGACGGATGGATCAGCCTGCCGGAGGATGGGCCGACCCACACGCGAGTGTACGGGACGTATCCGAGAAAGATCCGCCACTATGCCATGGACAGAGGGCTGATCTCGGTTGGTGATGCTGTGAGATCCTCCACCTCGTTGCCGGCGCAGATCCTCGGGCTGGAAGACCGTGGCATGGTCAAGGAAGGACACATCGCCGATATAGTAGTACTCGACTTGAATGAATTACAGGACAACTCGACATTCTTCGAACCACACCAATACCCCAGCGGCGTTGCTTTCGTGTTTATCAACGGTACGCTGGTGGTTGACGACGGCGAGCTGACATGGGCGCTGCCGGGTGTCATCATCACGCCCAACAAAGGGCCGAATGTAGAGGCAACAGGAGACATGCAATGAAACGAGTCATGAGTTGGATTCTCGCACTCAGTGTTCTCACACTGGGTTCCATAGTCCCGATCAGTTCCCAAGCACAAACGGTCCGGCTTGCCGCAGCCCCCTCCCACGGAGAGTACGATGCAATAGTACAAGAGAGCCAGGCGTTGATCGACTCGGTGATGAGTGCACGGAACATTGCCGGGCTCGCCGTAGCAGTATCGGTGCAGGGTCAGATGGTCTGGTGAGAAGGCTTTGGGTGGGCCAACATCGAGACACGCACACCCGTAGCAACCACAACTAGATTTAGAATCGGCAGTGTCTCCAAGCCTCTGAGTGCGATAGCAATAGGATTGCTATACGACCAGGGCCTGCTCGACCTCGACGCTCCTGTACAGCAGTATGTTCCCGCGTTTCCCGAAAAAGAATAAGGTGTG
>JAUVRV010000045.1 GCA_030597435.1 Gemmatimonadales bacterium
GAATCTCGCTGTGCCTTGTTCCACCCCAGCTCGATCGGTGCTTTCGGACCATCTACACCACGTGAGAACACGCCGCAAGATACCATCCAGCGCCCGACGACCATGTACGGCGTCACGAAAGTAGCCGGCGAGCTGCTATGTGACTACTACCACTCACGGTTCGGCGTGGACACCCGTGGCGTTCGTTACCCCGGGCTAATCTCCTACGTGGCGCCACCCGGCGGCGGCACGACGGACTACGCTGTTGAGATCTTCTATGAGGCCATTCGCCACCAGCGTTACACGTGTTTTCTCAGGTCGGACACCTGTCTCGACATGATGTATATGCCCGATGCCATCAAGGCCGCGATCGACGTGATGGAAGCGGACCCGTCGCGACTGGAACATCGTAATGCATTCAACGTAGCGGCCACCAACTTCACTCCCGACGCACTAGCAGCAGAGATCCAGAAACACATTCCCGAGTTCACGATCGACTACGAGGTGGACCCGGTAAGGCAAGCCATCGCTGATTCCTGGCCCGATTCAATTGACGACAGTGCGGCCCGGACTGAGTGGGATTGGGCCCCGAGCTACGGCCTCGAGTCGATGGCACAGGACATGCTGAAAAATTTACAGAAGAAACTGAAGAAGGGAGAGCGATCTTAACGTCAGTTTCATGATTCCTAAATGTACGGGATGCTATGAATATAGTGCACCTGGATGCCGAGGAGGTGGCTATAGAGGGCGGTGTATGCGTTGATTCGTAGCACGCTCGGCTTGCTGTTACGGAACAGCAGTGTCGGGTGCAACTACCGCGGATTCCAGCACTTACGTGCTGGCTTCTGAGCGGAATAACCCCTCCATACGAGGGGAGGGCGCCCAGGCGAAATGCCGGGCGCCCATTTCCGTAATCTGGATTCTACCTGCGCACAGAACCTCAGCCACCCCTAGTTCTTCAACACGATCGATGTCCAGCTTTCCGCCGTTACCGCCATCGTGATGTCCATTCCTACAAGGGAGACAGTACCCGTCACGTTACCGTGCGACGTCGCCGACAATAAGACACCGCGCTGCGCATCCCACACGGCACGGATGGTTCCCGGACCGGCCAAGACCATCTCGAGTTCGCTCGGGGAACCCGTGGGCATCCCCGTTCCCTCCAACGTATAGTCGGCCCTGATTTCGATCAGCTTGGCGGGCTGACCGTTCCACACGGTATCACCAACGATCCGCGCAGTACCCTCCATAGTGGTGGTCATCGTCATCTGAGTGTGCTCAGTGTATTCTTGACTGACCGGCCACGTCTCTACAGTTTCGCTTCCCGGTGGAGGCATGGGCACCAGCAACTCCGAGAGGAACGCCGCCGGATCGATGTAGTCGGATAGCTTCTTGGGAATACTCGGCGTTTCCGTGAACTCGATGGTGCCATCATGCGCCAGAATGCCCGAAAACTCCTGACCCAGCATTGCACCACCCTCGAGACTGCCGACCCCTGTGATCTGCGAGCTGAACTCCTCGAAGATAGCTGTAACCTGTCTGCCGTCGCCCGCCAGCTCGCCAATCTGCAGAGTTACGGTGACACTCGCGGTGTCATTAGCATTCTGCGCGCCCATGGGCGTTTCAATCACTGACTCAGTCTTGCTACTCACTTGGTAGCGTAGCGGAGTGCTGCTTGGCCCATACTCGAAGGTCGGACCGGAGGACCCACCCGCGCATGCCGTGGCAAACGCCACCGCAGACAGGGAGACGAGGAGGTTGCGCATGACTACTCCCAGTGGAAATGTTATGTGACTACAGGAAGGGGAAAGTTTGTACGAACTAGCGCAGGTAGCAAGTGGTCACCAGCAAATCGCGAGACATACCAGCGATTCAGGACAGTGGTGGAGCCAATACTCCCGTCAACAACCGCTGGAATCGGGGATGCTGGTCGAGGTCACCTGGGAACTGCTCCACCTCTAGATATGGTACCGACACAAACGACGGAGTTGCCAACAGGTACTCCAGGTTGTCGATCGCGCGGTCATATTCACCGACAAGGGCGTAAATCCACACCAACGAGCGTTGCATCATGCCGGCAAGCAACACGTCATCCGATCCACTTATCATCGCCTCGATGTTCTGCGCCCGTCCGATTGCCTCCTTCTTCTGGCCAAGTCCAGCGTACCCGAGGCCGAGCAGCACTGTTACCACAGGATCGTCACTGCGTTCCGGCGAAACACCTTCCAGTACCGTCACCAGAGAATCGTAGTATGCCCTTGCAGGAACGGGCTGGTTCCGCAATCGATGAAACTCCGCCTTGACGAAGTAGTAATCGAACGGGTAGGGACCGCTGATCGATGCCGGACTCAGTTGAGTGAACAGTGTGTCGTATTCGCCACCCACAACCAACGTCGGTGCGAATTCGATGACAGCTAACGCAACTTGTCCGGGTGTGACGCGACGTGCCATTTCATTGACAGCCTGCTCTGCAGTAACCCGATCCCCTTGCCATCTGAGATACAGAGCGATCTTGGCCACATGCGCTTCGGCATAATCGGGAGCGAGTGACAGACTGCGATTCAAGTAGCGCTCCGCGTCTTCATACCGTCGGGCCATAAGAAAGAACCGACCGGCATTCACCGACCACTCCGGCTCTCTGGGATCGAGGTCAGCGGCCAGGGCGGTGTTCACTAGAGCCTGCCCCCATTCTCCATGTGCAGCTTGCAGCTGACCGATCAATGACCGTGCATATGCATGGTTTGGCTCACGTAGAGCCACGAGCCTGAACTCCTCGAGTGCCAAGTCTCGATTTGGAGTGCGACCCCAGTAGTAGTAATGTCCCAGAGCCATATGAGCCGCCGGCAGATCAGGGTCGATCGCCAGTGCCCGGTCAAGGGCCGTTTTTGCCGACGCCAGACGCTCTTCGCTCGGATCCACGTAGTAGCGGAATAGCCACATATGAGCGAGAGACAGATCTGCGTATGCCAGCGCGAACGAGCTATCCAGCAACACCGCCTGATCCAGCATCTCGACAGCCATCCGGCGGCCGTTCGCATCACCCGATCCCCGGGTACCTGCCAGATAGTCGTGCCCACGCAGGTAGTGCTCGTAAGCCTCCCAGTTCTCCGTCGGCCGTGAATCCCACGATCTTCGGTCCGGTTCTATCAGCTTGAGATCCATGGCTCGCGCAACACGCTCCGCAATCTCCGACTGCACCCGGAACACCTCCGCTACGTCCTCGTCGTAGCTATCCGCCCACAGATGCGTGTCGTCAGATGCACGTATGAGCTGCGGTGTTATGCGGACCTTGCTTGTCGGATCCTGCGGGCGTTCACGCTGGATCGTCCCTTCGAGCACATAGTCAGCACCTACTTCGTTCGCTATCTGCCGGGAACTCTTGTCGCTCTCCTGATACTGGATTGCCGTGGTGCGCGAGATGACGCCGAGCCCGGCAAGTGTAGCGAGTCTCGCGGTAATCGCATCGGTTACCCCGTGGGCAAAATACTCATCCTCCACAGGCCCCAGATTTTCGAACGGCAGGACGACCAAGACTGGCCGTTTGGATGACACCGTCTCCGGGCCTCTGAAGACCCAGCCCATCAGCAGCAACACGACTACCGCGATCGCAGCCGTAATGATCCCGATTCTGCGCTGCGGCATGGAGAACGGCGCCAACGCGGGTACGGTGGGTACCGGATCCGTTCCACCGCTCGGTGTCGTTTCGGGCCCCAGTTGCTGAAGAAAGTCCTCCGCTGATTGCCACCGGTCTGACGGGTTCTTCTCGAGACACTTCATTACGACGGACGCGAGTGCGTTGGGTATGCCAACTCGCTCGTCCGTCACGGGTACTGGATCTTCGGTGACGTGTGCTGCGAGGATTGCCTGTGGTGAGTCACCGCGAAATGGGGGACGCCCAGTCAACATCTCGTAGCTGAGCACGCCCAGAGAGTAGATGTCGGCCCTATGGTCGATCGCTGGGTCGGCTGCGGCTTGTTCCGGGGCCATGTAGGCCGGCGTTCCCAACGCCACACCAAACGTGTCAACTCCCCCCACCACCGTTGCCTCGCTCAACGCCTTCGCAACACCGAAATCTGTCACCAGTGCATGACGCCCTGACAGCATCACATTGTCGGGCTTAATGTCACGGTGGACCACACCGTGTTCGTGTGCGTGGTGCAGCGCGTCAGCTATGTCGCGTAGCAGTCGTACGGTTTCCGTAACCGGCAGGGCGTGCTCGCGCGCGAGTCGTTGACGCAGCGACTCGCCCTCGACGAGCGGCATCACATAGTAGAGAAAGCCGTCGGCCTCGCCGGAATCGTAGACCGGGAGTATGTGCGGGTGAGACAGGTTTGCGGCGATCTTGATCTCGCGTAGGAACCGCTCCGCTCCCAACGCAGCCGCGATATCCGGCCGCAACACCTTCAGTGCGACCTTTCGATCGTGCCTCAGGTCATGTGTCACAAACACAATCGCCGCACCACCTCTAGCCAGCTGGCGCTCCAACCGGTAGCGCCCGGCCAGCGCCCCGTTCAGCCGCTCCAGAAAGTTAGGCACGATCAACGAGGCCGGATGTGACCGGTGAGTCGGAATAGCAAACCGAGTTACACATAATGGGGTGTTCCACCATGTCTGACTGTCGGTCGACTCTTGCCAAGTGGTTCGTCACGGACGACGCTCTCCCGGTTCTGACGGCTCGGACTCGATCGCGAGTGAACAAGCGTATTAGGGTGCTGTACGATAAGAACACCCTCAATGTTCCATTGGTGCCCGAGGCCACCCCACCCTTCACACAAGATTAGGAGGGGAAAAAGGGGAGGGAGGGGAAGGAGGGGAAGGAGGAATAGTAACAACCCTCATCTCCTTCCCCGCCTTCCCCTCCTGATCTGGGGTGTGGGGAATCCGGGTGGTTAACGAAACTTTTTCCACCCAGAGCGGTTATAGAGTGAAGAAGACCCGGGTCCGGGCGGCGGGGAGGGGTGTGGTGCGTCATAAACGATGGAGGCTACGTGATTGCAACCGGCTCTCTACTGCTGTTGTCTCTGGTTGGCTGGACTGCAGAAGAACCCACGCCGGGGTTCCTGGCAGTCGGACCAGACACAGCCTGCATCGTGATGGATATGGCGACCGGGGACCGGACAAGCCCGCTCGACTCACTTACGTTCGAGGTGGGCGGTCATCCCGTCAAGATCTGCTATGGCCGTCCTTCAGCGCGCGGAAGGACCATGATCGGTGGTCGCGACGTGCCCTACGGCAAGTTGTGGCGTACCGGGGCCAACGAACCCACAATGATCCACACCACAGTACCCATCACAGTCGCCGGGATCGCGATCGAGAAAGGCAGCTACTCGCTCTACACACGTCCTGGTGAAAAGGAGTGGATCCTTATACTCAACCGCTCGATCACGCAGTGGGGCCACATCGCCAACTACGACTACAAAGTCAAGAAGCAGGAACTCGGGCAAGCGACCCTCGAGCGTGAATGGCCCGAACAGCACGTTGAAACCATGACCTTTCGAACGGAATCGGGTTCCGGCGACCAAGTGATCTTGGTGTTGGAGTGGGAGGAGTCACAGCTCAGGATTCCGATAGCGGCAACAGAGCGAAGCGGACGGCGTTGAGGTACGGGACGGATCAGTAGGGGAAGTAGAGATCTCCTTCCCCTACTTCCCCTCCTACATCTTCTTACCCCACATACTCGATCACCAGAGTGACCCGCCGGTTGGCCAGTCCATCGTCACCCCATGCACCCGGGGTGACCTGACGGTTGCTTGCCTCACCATAGCTAACGGCTCTCACGTTGTCGGCGTTGAGCCTGCCCTGCTGTACCAGATAGTCACGCACGGCATTGGCGCGCTGCTGACCGAGCCACTGGTTGTAGTCCGCGTCGCCGGCCGGATCGGTGAATCCCTCGACTGTCACTAGTACGTTGGGATGATGCTCTCTGATCACCGTGGCGAACTTGTCGAGCGCCGGCCTGTCGCCGTCCCTGATGGCAGATTCATCAAAAGCAAAGAAAACCGGCATCTCCACGTACAAACGGCCCTCCATCTGGGCCATCTTGGCATCGAAATCCGATGACAGTGATCTCAGGTCGTTCTGCAACGACTGCATCTGAGACTCCAGGGCATCCATGCGGCGGTCTGCGGCATCACCGACCTGCTGATCGCCGGCCGCGACCTGCTCATTCAGTTCACCGCGCAGCTGCGTCATGTCATTGTCATACTGCTCCTGCTTGATGTAGCCACCACAGGCAGTGAGCATCGCGGCCAATACCGTCGCCGAGACGGTGCCTTTGATAGTGGTGTATCGAACCATTATGAATACCTCGCTGTTCTGAGTAGTTGGCTAGTTAGGCCGTCCAATATAGCCCGATTACTGGGGGGATGAAGGGCCAAGGGTGCCCAGCAGCACCCATGACCGTAGATTCTTCTAGGCAAGACCCACATCCATCCCGTGACCTCAACAGGTGCCGTCGGTGGAAGTATTCATAGTCCTCATGATGATCGGTGTCGGTGTAGCCTTCGCGGTTGCACAGTCCAACAAGCGGAAGGTTGCCGACGCTTGGAAAGAGGCGGCATCGCAACTGAGAATCCATCACAGCGCGGGCGACTTCCTCACGAAGCCGGAATTGTATGGCAAGGTCCGAGACTGCCGCGTCAAGATTACCCTTCGCAATAAATCGCAGGGCAAACACTCCACCAAGTACACGTGTTACGAGGTCGCCTATCCACAAACGCTGCCATTCGGCCTGAGCCTCAAGGGACAGACCGCGTTCTCCGGTCTCAAAAAATGCCTCGGCGGGCAGGACATCGAAATAGGGGATCCCACCTTCGACAATTTCGTCGTGGTCAAGGGTCACGACTCGGTACAAACCAAGGAGTTCCTGAATCCCGCCAGACGGCTGTATGTACGTCGCATTCTGTCAATGTACACAGGTGCAGAGATTACTGATTCACGGCTAAAGTGGGACAGCAAGGGTGTGGAGGACAATCCCTCGACCTTGGTGAGCAACGTCAAGCGCATGGTGGACTTCGCGGTCAACATGACGATCGATGTCGAGGACCTGCAAGAGGAGCCTATCGAGAGCCCCTCCACCGATTCGGACCCCAAGCGGCTGAGTGATGATCTGGAGGCCGTGTTCACGGTCAGTGACCGGAGGGAACCGCAGACTTACGTGGTCGACTCGATCCCGGAACCACCCGATCCAGTGACTATCGAGGTCGAGGAACGAGGATTCGAACCCGATGCCGCCGCATTCGACCGGATGGAGCGGGACATCGAACAACTGTTGGAGACGGACACGGTCACGCCAATCGCCATAGAGGTCCCGCAAGAGGATCAGGGTGAGCTTCCGCCAACGAACAGCCTGGATGTGCACCATGTGTGTCGCAACCTGTTCGGCTCGGGCAAGATCAGTTTTCAGATCAACGAGACGTTCAAACAGAACTACGAGGGACTGGAAGTGCAGTGGACCGGCAAGCTCACGCGAGTCGACTCCTATCCCTTCGATCTCGTGTTCGGCAACGACCCCGGTACCAAGGCCGAGTTCGAGGTGGCCGTACCAGAGGGTGCATCGTTCGGTTCGCAGGCGGTGAAGGCCGTGGTCCAGCTGCCCACCGATGCTCACGAGGCACTGAGCAAACGAACCGGTGAGACAACTGCGTTCACGGGGATACTTGTGAAGTGTGATTCTTTCATGAGAATGTTGTTCGTAGCGCGCGGTACGATAGGCAAGGGCTAACCCCGGGCGGCAGCCCGGGGACGCCAGTACGGCCAGGCGGCTCGACTTCTCACACGGTCTCGGCAGCCCGGGGTCACGGCCGTCACCCCCCACCCAGCCTGCGTCGCGCCGCGCCACCGCCTGAGTTCCCACCCTCCCCTTCTGCCTCCTTCTCCTCCGGTGCAGTCCAGAAATCATCGTTGGCTGGAGCCGTACCCGCAACAATACTGGAGTACAAGGCGGCATTGAATACAATCCGGAAGTTGCCAAACGGCTGGCCGCGCCACTGCGGGCGCATGCCCAGCAAGACCACGTGCCCGTTGCCGTGACGCACGTCGAGTGCCGAGGCATAGCCCTGCAGGTGTTCTGCGCCCAGTAGGTAGCCTGATAGCAGCGGTGAGCCCTCCTTCTGATACTTGGCGAGGGCGGCGCCCTCGAAATCTTCTTCCACGGTGAACACGGGGCTGCGAGCCACAAACACCTTGGAGCGTTCGGGCATGCCCGACATTACCGGCTGTGACGGATCGGCCGTCATTGCCACGATGGAACCAGCCAAGAAGAACTCGTCACGCGGAATGTCGGCCGCGACATTTTTGACTGGAAGATGCAACGCCTCCATGGCGAACAAGCTGCTGTTGTTCCACGTCACCAGCGTTCCACCGCTGCGCACGAACTCATCGAGAGCCCGCCCTCCTGCGTCGCTGATACCGCCGGCGTACCGCGGCGGCACGGATCCCTTGGCAAATCCCTCGGTGATCTGGGAGCCCGACATGTCGGCAATCACGATCACGTCATAGCGGTCACGCAGATCCCCCGCAACAACGTCATGGTTGTAAACACTGGTGAAGTCGAACCCGTACTGCTCTAGCAGCCACCGTGTCCAACCCTCGTCCATGCTGGCTCGCCAGGGTCGATACAATCCGATGCGCGGTTTCCTGATCAGAGTTCCCGCAGCATTACCGCGCTCGGCCTGCAGTGCATAATCACTGACCATCGAGCTGATCGCACTCCCACTCAGATTGGAGATCACCCACTTACCGCTCGTACCACCAGCACCGTTCTGACCGGCGCTGCCCGGTTGGAACCGGACTTGTCCCCCCTCGCGCCAGGCGCGGTTCAGTGCCCGGAATGAGTTGTTTTGTGCGGCGTCGACGATGAGTGCGGAGCCGCTACCGGTAGCACGGCCAGCGGGAGGGACGATACCGGCAGCCACCGCGTTGCTGTTGAAGCCCACGCCCGGAGGCGAATCAAATGTCGCAGCATCAGCCACGTCTGCATCCCACGGTAACGCCTCACCCTGCACCGGTGTCATCGCGGCGCGAACTTGATCCGCCAATGGCGTCGCCGCCTCTATGACACGAACATCCATCTGATAAGGCAAAGTCCATCCCGAGATGTCATACGGCTGATCGGGCGGGCCCTCGGGGTATTGGCGCAGATCGGGGTAATCCTGCACGGCCATGAGCTGGCGCACGAAGTTGGCGTTCTCCTGGTTCATCGGGATCACCCAGGTATCGGCCGGATAGCTCTGCCCTTCCACTTGCACGTCGCGTTGCAGCTGGTGGATCTCAATGCCATTGAACGCCAGCCGACGCAGCAACTCTACGGCGGCCACCGGATCACGCTGTCGCTGCGGAACGAAGTACGCGTAAGGCGGCCCCTCAGTGTGGGTCGCGATGACATCCCTACCGGCTTGATACCTGTTGTACAGCAGATCGTACTTGTACTTCGCTGCGATATCCAGCACCGAGATCGATGCCGTCTCCATGTAATCCACTGCATCCTTCAGACGCCACCAACCACCTTCCCAAGGACTGGAATACAATGAACCCGGACGCAGATCGCGCGATCGCGCTGGGAAATCACTCACTGTGTAGAAATGTGGAGTTGCGTAGCGATACAGACCTGTCTCCGTTAACAGAGACGCGATATTATGGAAGTTGTTGGCGTGATCGATGAACCCGGGATACCAATTGTCGAACGTACCCATGTGCATCGCGCCTCTTTGCCCACGCTCCTCCAGTGCATGAGCCATCGACATGCCGATCAGGTTCACGGTACGCCACATGAGTGGGTGCACGAACTCTGATACCGGCTCCGCGAAGGGTGGGATCCAGATACGAGCCGGAAACGGTGCAGTTTGGTGGTGGTTGTAGACGATTTGCGGTTCCCAATGCCGTATCACTCTGGTCACTACACGCGACTCGATCATGTTGAGCATGTAACTGTCACGGTTGTTGTCATGCCCGATGTACTTCTGATACAGCCGCGGCATAGGCGACACTTCGTAAGGCGTTCCCAGATTGGAGTCGTACCACTCCGCTACCATGTTCTGGCCATCGGGATTGATCGAGAACCACAACAGCAGGATCACGTTGTCGAGTATCGCCCGAATCTCGGGATCCGAATCGCCCGTGATGAGGTCATAGGCCAACTGAATCGCCTGCTGTGCGGCCGCCACTTCGGTGGCGTGTAGCCCCTGATCGATGTGTACTATCGCTTTGCCTTCCCGGGCCAGCGATCTGGCCTCATCGTCACTCAAGCCAACGGGGTGTGCTATCCGTTGGGCTATTTCACGGTAGCGTTCCACGTTGGCGAGGTTCTCGGCGGATGATACGAGAGCCACATACCAGGCCAAGCCCTCCGACGTCCGGCCTATCTCAACCAACTGCACCCTGTCACTGGCCGCATCCAACCGCTGGAAGTAGTCGAGAGCCTGATCGTACGATGCCAAATGAAAATCGGCGCCGGGTGTGAATCCCAGGGCCGACTCCGGCGTCGGTACGGTCTGAGTCAGTGCGGGTGCCGCTACGCCGCTCGCCAGAGCAAACGCCAAGAGCCTACAAGCCGATCTCAGCATGCGAAATCTCTCCAAGTCTCATCAGAGTAGAATTAGGAACCGATCCTGCTCCTGCCCCTTCTGCCCCCACTACCCCTCGCATTTCACCCGATGAATCGTTCCGGGCCTACCACGCAGAGACTCGCTGGTGAGCACTAGAGTTGATTCATCCAAGAAATCTACTGCCTCGCCCTGTGGCTCGCGGTATCCAATCCTACAGGGCTGCTCACGCGCCTCGAACCCGCCCTCTTGACTCATGTCGAAGAAGTGGAGTCCCAGGTAGGTGCGCGCCACCATGGTGTTGCCGGAACGTGATATGGCGGCCCCAGTGATCAAGAACGGAGTTGCTCCAGTTTCGATTGTCAGACCCTCCACAGCGGAAGCAGTGATGGTCGCTCCGTTCTTCACCGCGTGTTCGACTACGTCTCGGGTAATGCGGAACACGCGTGCCGTCCCCTCCCATCCCTTCGTCACAATGTAGATGTCGCCGCCAGGAGTTACCGCCCGCCCTTCGGCATGGTGCGGTGCACCGGTGGAGCGGAAGTTCACACGTCGCACGCGCCCCGCTGTAGTTGGGTAGACTGCGATGCATGGTGGCGCAACTGCTTCCGC